>JAFXBO010000112.1 GCA_017521775.1 Clostridia bacterium
ACCCTTGTAAAATACATAAATGGTAAAGCCGAATGTCCTGCAAGTAACATCATTAAAATAGCACGGTATTATGGAGTATCAACAGATTATTTGTTAGGTAACAGCCCCAACCCAACAACAGACGAAAAATTACAAGGTGTCTGCAAATATACAGGATTGTCAGAAAAAGCGGTATTGTTATTCAAGGAAATTAAAGAGTTAGACACAGAGAGGGAATTATCAAGATTTTTTGAAAACGATATCGGAAAGTCTTTCTTATTATCCATTGTTGAGTATTGTAGTGATGTTAAAAGGACTGCAGACTTTAGAGGGCATTTAGCTTCCGCTTCCGATGAACCGTTTATGACTGAAATTATAGAAGAATTACGCTTGACAGAAGTACAGGACTATGAGGTTATTGCTTATAGAATTTCTCAATATTTACAACGATATTTTGATGAGCGTGCAAAAGAAATATATCAGCCTGTTACTGAATACGAAAAACAGAGAAATGACGAATTACTGCAAATAAAGAGGGAAACGGACGAATGGATAAAAAATGTACTAAAGGACGGTGAAGAATAATGTCAGCATATAAAAATGAGCGTGGTACTTGGAATGTAAAGTTTTACTATACCGATTGGACAGGCAAACGCAAACAAAAGAAAAAAGAGGGATTTGCAACAAAAAAAGAAGCCCAAACCTTTGAGGCGGACTTCCTTAATAAGTGCAAAACATCTGTTGATATTACTTTCGCAAATTTAGTTAAAAACTATATGGAAGATTGCAGGGTGCATTTGAAGCCTACTACATTAGCAAACAAAGAACACCTTATATCAACAAAGTTATTGCCCTATTTCGCTGATATGCGTATATGTGATATTGATATATCTACCGTGAGAAAATGGCAAAATGAATTGATTTCGCACGAAAACGGCTATGCTCCAACATACTTGAAAACCGTACATAATCAGTTATCAGCAATATTCAATTTTGCGGTCAAATACTACAAACTACCGTCAAACCCTGCTTCTGCCTGTGGCTCTATGGGAAAGAAAAAAGCGGAAAGTATGCAGTTTTGGACAAAAGAAGAATTTGACTCTTTTATAAAATGCGTATCAGATAAACCGCTTTCAAAAGTTGTATTTCACCTTTTCTTTTATAGCGGTATGCGTGAGGGTGAGTTATTGGCTCTCACTCTGAACGATTTTGATTTTGATAATAATACCGTCAGCATTACAAAGAATTACGCACGGCTCGGATATGAAGAAATAATACAAGCACCCAAAACACCGAAAAGCAAACGCACAATAACCCTGCCTGCTGAAATAATGGAAATGGTAAAAGAATATAGTTCAATGCTCTATGACTATAAACCAACGGACAGGCTATTTCTAACAAGTAAGCAAAGTTTAACAAGAGAAATGATTAGAGGTTGCACCGCTTCGGGCGTGAAAAGAATACGCATACACGATTTAAGACACTCTCACGCCTCATTGCTCATTGAGTTAGGTTTTGCCCCTTTGTTAATCTCTGAACGGCTCGGACACGAAAACATAGAAACAACTCTGAACACATACTCTCACCTATACCCGAATAAGCACGGAGAAGTAGCAGAAATATTGTCAAAATTGATACAAAATTAAAAATTTAGTACGATATTAGTACGATTAGAAAATAAAAAGTCCCGAAAACCCTTGTAAATAAAGGCTTTCGGGATTTCTTGTTATTATTCCCACTCTATTGTTCCAACAGGCTTTGGAGTCAAGTCCAGAAGGACTCTGTTAATACCCTCAACTTCTTTAGTTATACGATCTGTAATTTTGTGAAGAACAGCATATGGAATTTCTTCGATTGTTGCAGTCATTGCATCAGTTGTGTTGACTGCACGGATGATTGCAGGCCATCCCTCATATCGTTTATCATTTCTGACGCCGACACTCTTCATGTCTGGAATTGCAACAAAGTATTGCCAAACAGTCTTAGAAAGTCCACAAATTTCAAATTCTTCTCTTAGGATAGCATCTGCTTCACGAAGTGCATGGAGTCTGTCACGAGTGATTGCACCAAGACATCTTACTCCAAGACCAGGGCCTGGGAATGGTTGACGATCAACCATTGATGATGGCAAACCAAGAGCTTTTCCAACAACTCTTACCTCATCTTTATAAAGGAGTTTGATTGGCTCAACAAGTTCAAATTTCATATCCTCCGGCAATCCACCAACATTGTGATGAGCTTTTACACCATCACTCTCAAGAATATCAGGATAGATAGTTCCTTGTGCAAGGAAATCAATACTATCAAGCTTTCTTGCTTCTTCATCAAAAACAACAATAAATTCGTTACCAATAATTTTTCTCTTTTTTTCAGGTTCAGATACATTTTCCAGTAAAGACAAAAATCTGTCTGTTGCGTCTATATAAATAAGGTTTGCATCTAATTGATTTTGGAAAACCTCAATAACTTGTTCGCTTTCCCCTTTTCGCATTAATCCATGGTTAACATGCACGCAAACTAATTGTTTTCCTATTGCCTTGATGAGAAGGGCAGCAACAACTGATGAATCAACTCCACCTGAAAGTGCCAGGAGAACTTTTTTGTCTCCAACCTGTGCCCTGATGTCAGCAACTTGCTCGGCAATAAATTTATCAGCAAGCTCTTTTGTTTGAATACGCTCCATTGTATCTGGTCTTTTGTCTGTAGTCATTTTAAATCTCTCCTTTGTATTATTAATTCCATTTAATAAAACCGTAACTGTCAAGAATTTGAAAGTATTTTGCTAACCGTTCATATAGGGGATTAGTTTTATCTCCAAACTTTTCTGAAAACAGCTCGCCTATTTTAATTATATTTCTTTGTCCGTCAATGAGTTGCCAGACTGAACTTCCAAACTCATCAAGATGAACATAGCTTGTTTTGGGTTTTTTCAAAAACTTTTGAGCTAATTTATTAAAGACACCTTTGTTTTCAATACTAATAGTAACAATACCATCTTCATCTGTGTTCCAATCAATAGTATCAGAAATTACGGGAATTTTCTCAAGATAATTTTTTTTAATAATATTTTTCTTCATATTACTTACGCTTTTTCCATATTGAGAATTTTACAACACTTAGTATAATCAAAGCAAATACAACAAGTGAAGCAATTGTTGATAAGAAAGGTGAAAGGTTTAAATATTTAGAAATATCTATAACCTTATCAATACCAAATATTGCAAAAACAGCGAGTAGCAAGCCTACAATTCCTTCTCCTGCAATCATACCTGAGCAGAATAGAATACCATCGTTTGTGATTGCTTTTTTCTTGTCCTCTGCACATCTTAGCTTATCAGAAATAAGTCTGATAAGACCTCCAACCATAATACAAGCATTTAAGTGAACAGGTAAATAAACACCGATTGCAAAAGGCAACACAGGGATACCAACAACCTCAACCAAAACAGCGATGAATACACCAACGAATACTAATCCCCATGGAAGATTTCCACCCATAACACCTTCAATAATCATTTTCATCAATGTGGCCTGAGGAGCAGCTAATTCATCAGAACCGAAGCCCCATGCAGAGTTAAGAAGATATAGAGTTCCGCCGATTGCAAAAGCTGATGCAACTACACCAATAATTTCACCAATCTGTTGCTTTTTTGGAGTAGCACCCAAGAGGTAACCTGTTTTCAAATCCTGAGAAGTATCACCCGAAATTGCTGCTACAATACATATAATAGAACCAATTGCTATTGCTGCCGTCATACCTGCAATTCCTGTAGAACCTGTTGCCTTTAAGAGCAGGGTAGTTACAAGCAGTGTTGCAATAGCCATTCCTGAAACAGGGTTGTTACTGCTTCCAACAAGACCAACCATTCTTGAAGATACTGTCGCAAAAAAGAAACCAAATACAACAATAATAACAGCACCAAGCAATGAAACAGGGATAGCTGGAACAAGCCAAACCAAAAGAGTTAAGGCAGCAATTGATGCAATTACAAATTTAAGGTTCAAATCTTTTTCAGTTCTGGAAGTTCCTGAGACTGTTGAGCCTTTCATGCTCTTTATAGCACCACCAAATGTATTGATAATTATTGGCAATGACTTAATTAAACTGATAATACCACCGGCAGCAAGAGCGCCTGCACCAATATATCTGATGTAAGTTCCCCAGATGTTGCTTGCTCCACCCTCAGCAAAAATCTCGCCTATAGTTGCAGTTCCAGGGGCAATAATGGCATCATTTCCGAAAAGAACGATGAGAGGAATTAATACCAACCAACTAAGAACGCCACCTGCAAACATATATGAAGAAATTCTCGGACCACATATATATCCGACACTCATTACAGCAGGATAAATCTGAGTTCCGATTTCTCCGGCAAAGCCCTTGACTCTGAAAGCAACTTCGCCTGAAACAAGCTTTAATCCGTCAATAATAAACTTAAACAATGCTGCAAAACCCATACCTGCAAAAACAGTTGTAGCATTTGAACCACCATCTTCACCAGCAAGAAGAACTTCTGCACAGGCAGTTCCTTCAGGATATGGAAGAACACCGTGTTCTTTAACAATCAGAGCGTTGCGAAGAGGTACCATAAAGAATACACCCAATAAACCTCCGATTAAAGCGATTAAAGTAATTTCTAAGAGTCCGGGAGTTTCGGATTTACCCTCTGCCGCCCAAAGAAAGAGTGCAGGCAGAGTGAAAATAGCACCTGCGGCAAGAGATTCGCCAGCAGAACCTATTGTCTGAACTATATTACTTTCAAGAATTGAATTTTTACGCATAATAATGCGAATAACTCCCATAGAAATAACTGCAGCAGGAATTGATGCAGAAACTGTCATACCAACTCTTAATCCAAGATATGCATTTGCAGCACCAAACACAACTGCAAGGATGATACCCATCAGAATAGATGTAACTGTTATTTCGGGGGAGACTTTATCAGCCGGAACATAAGGCTTAAAATCATTTTGTTTGTTCATAAAAATCTCCGTTTCTTAAAAAATTTAATGATTTATTATAACATAATTTGTCGAAAAAATCAATATAAAAATAAACAAAAAGAGTGAGTTATATAAAAGTATTTTTAGCAAAACAGGAAATATTATAATAAAAAAACATAAAAATATAAAATATTTCATAGTATTAAATGAGATTTATTATATTGAAGGGAATGATAATATGCAACTAATAAAGAACGAGAAGAAATACTGGGGAACGGTTTTGTGTGGAACAGAAAAGGTGAACACAGATGGGGATATAATAGTTCCTGATGTAAAACCTGATATTTTAAAGGTTTTGCAGATTGATGCAAGGAGTGTTGTGACGGACAAGGGAGTGGCTATTGGCGGAATATATGTACAAGGCAAGATATATGTAAATATTTTGTATGTAGCTGATGGAGAAAAAAACGAAACTGAATGCATTAAAACAGTGCTGGATTTCAGGAGAAAGATAGACAATCCTAAGATTAGTGCTGATATGAGACTTAAATTAAACAGTGATGTTGCATCAATAGATTTTATTTTGCTTAATTCAAGGAAAATATCTGTAAAGGCAGCAGTAAGAGTTGATTATGACCTATCCGGTCAAACAACTGTTGAAATCCCGGATTGCATTGAGGGTTGGGAATGTGTTAAGAATACAATTGTTTTAGACACAATAGGAACAGAAGAAGAATGTGGATTTACTGTTCAAGGATCTATGGAGGTTGCATCGGGTAAGCCATCTATAAGAGAGTTAGTTAAAACAGATGCTAAAATACTGGAAAAAGAGATAAAGATATTAGAGGGGAAAATAATTATAACAGGTAAAATGGGGATATGTGCGCTATACTCAACACAGGATAAAACACTTGATTATTGTGAGGGAGAAATTGAATTTACCGAGGTATTTAATATTGAAGACTTGTCTGAAAATGATTTTTGCGGAGTTGATTTAACTGTTGGGGAAATAGACACACAATTATCGGCTGATAATGATTCGGATATAAGAATAATTAATGTTGAATGCGTGGTTGAAATGGGAATAAGAAGCAGGCGAAATGAAGAGATTGAATATGTGTATGATTGCTATTGTCCTGCCAGAAACACAAAATTACAGTGTTCGGAAATTGAATTAAGGGAATATATAAACAGCTTTAAAAAGGAAACAAATGAAAGAATAGTTATAAAGGCTGATGATAATTATCCTGAAATATACAAAGTTTACAATATTGTGGCAGAGCCTGAAATTATAAAATGCACAACTGAAAATGGTGGGGTAAGTGTCAGTGGAAAAGTAGAATTTTACATATTATATTTAACAAACAATCCTGAATGTGCTGCGTATAGCCTGAAGAAAGATGTTTCATTTGAACACTATCATCAATGCGAAAAAGTGGAAGAGGGAATGGATTGTGATATTGACATAACAATAGAAAATCTTTCATATAATCTAAATTCAAAAGGCGAGATTGAAATTAAGTATGCTCTGATACAAGAGGGCAGAATAACAAGAGATGTTAAGCTTAATTTAATTTGCGATGCAGAGGAAGAGGATAAATGTGAGGACAATGATATTGTTATATACTTTGTTAAAAAAGGTGACAGTCTCTGGAGTATTGGTAAGAAGTACGGAGTCAGGGTTTGTGATATAGTAAAGGTGAATAACCTCGATAGTGATATTATCGTCGAGGGACAAAAGCTTCTCATTCCTTTAGGTTGACATTTTAAAGAATTTGTTTTATAATTTTTCTCGTAGTACAAAAGAGAAAGGAAATTACTATGAGAATACTTGCGATAGATTATGGTGACAGTCGGGTTGGTCTTGCAGTAAGTGATATTATGGGCTGGACTGCGCAAGGGATTAAGACTGTACAAAACAAATCAATGAAAAAATTGCTTGAAGAAATTGAGCCTGTGTTAAAGGAATATAAACCTGAAAAAATAGTTATTGGTTTGCCTAAAAATATGGACGGCACATTGGGTTTTCGTGCCGAGGAAACATACAAGTTCGCAGGAAATCTTAAAACAATCTACGATAAAGAAATTGTTTATTGGGACGAAAGATTGACAACAGTCAGCGCAACTCATATCTTAAATGAAACAAACACAAGAGGTAAGAAAAGAAAAAA
>JAFXBO010000113.1 GCA_017521775.1 Clostridia bacterium
AATGAAATGCAATACAGATATAAAAATGCTATATCACAAAATATCCCGATTACAAACTATGGAATTGTGATTGCATATATGAATGGGATAATAAAAAGAAGTACATCGGTTTTTCCTGAACTTAAAATGGAGATGTGATTTTTCACATCTCCATTTGATTTTTAGCTGTTTTTTTCTCAGGTAACTGAACAAGCAATGTTGCAACAAACATAAGACAGCATCCGAGAATTTGTCTTAAATCGAGCTGACCTCCTGTCAAATTCCAACCGAGAGAAACAAGAACAACTGTTGCAAGGGTTGAAAATACTGACTCAAGACTCATAAGGATTGAAGCTGATGTCGGGTCGGTGTATTTTTGAGCAACCATCTGCAGAGTGTAGGCAACTCCACAGGAAAGTATTCCTGAATAGCCGATAGCCAGCCAACAATCACTAACCTGTTTTAAACTCATATTGTCCATATCAAATATAAAGGCTATTATCATATCAATTATTCCACATACCAAAAACTGAATGCAGGATAATTTAACACCATCTGCCTTGGGTGAAAAATAGTCAATTGCAAGAATATGTAAAGAGAAAAAGAACGAGCATATAAGAATATAAATATCTCCTCCAACAATCTTCTCGCCCTTTTTTATGCACATAAGATAAAGAGAAATAACTGCTACAACTACTGCAAAAGCTACTGATTTTGTTGGTTTTTTGCCGATAAATAATCCTATAATAGGTACAATTATCATATAAAGAGCAGTGATAAACCCTGCTTTGCCGGGACTTGTCTGTATCATTCCGATGGACTGCAGAGTTGATGCTATGCACATTAACAATCCACACACAATCCCACCAACAAAGAGGTTTTTGTCAGGCTTTTGCACTAAAATTCCTTTTTTTATTTTTGAACGGTCTATAAGGAAAATGACAGGCAAAAGAACTAAGCATCCCAATATTGATCTGATGCCATTAAATGCATAGGGAGACAGATTTTCGACCCCCTTGCTTTGAGATATGAATGAAACACCCCAAATAAGAGCTGTCAAAAGCATCATAAGATTTCCTTTTAGTTTTTGATTTTTCATAAAGCGTTTCCTTTCAGTTGATGTATTATTCTACACAAATATTGTCTTTTATAATGTCAAATTTCTTCTTGCCTATTCCGTCAATTCTCATTAAGTCCTCAACCACATCAAATTTCCCATGTTTATTTCTGTAATCAATAATTCTTTGGGCAGTCTTTTCACCAATTCCATTTAACATCTGGAGTTCGTATATATTTGCAGTATTTATATTAACCATAAGTTCTGTTTCATCTGGGATATCGTTGGTTACGGATTCCTCAACTGCATTAACTTCATTTCTTTCAACAAAAAAGCTTTTGTATTGCTTTTCTCTTTTTTGAACCACTGCGCCAACCACAGCACATACTATGATTAATGCAGTGAGTATGAGGGTTTTTACTTTCTTTTCTTTCATCGTTTTCCTCCGGAATGGTTTTTGACAAAAAATTCGC
>JAFXBO010000114.1 GCA_017521775.1 Clostridia bacterium
AAAATCATATCTGATTTTTCTTCCTGCAAGCTCTGTTGAAATAGAATTTTCTTTGGCATATGATAAAACATCTTCATTTTTAATAAAACATTCTATCCCAAGATTTTTACAATAGCTTTTAACAAATTCTTCGTCGTCTTTAGCCTCATCTCTTATATTATGATTGATATGCGCACAATATAAGCTAAAGCCAAGCTCCTCTGACAAAACAGATAATATGTGAAGCATAGCTATTGAGTCACTGCCACCTGATAATGCTACCAAAACACTCTCACCTTTTTTTATGAGGCAGTTTTTTTCTATTGTATTTTTAACCTTATCTATTATACTCATTTTCCCAATCCTTAATCCAAAAATATGGTTTAATTATTGTAAATTAATTATTACGGTCCTGCTTTCTCCGTCCCAACCCACTTCTGCTCCAAAAGCTTCAGCAACAGCTCTTGCAGGCACCATTGTGCTATCGTTTATGAGTTTTGCAGGAACATCCAAAACTTTTATTTCTCCTGATTTATTAAGTTCATTGCTTCCAATTGAAATATTAATTGTGTCCTTACCTTTTGTTGCAATCGCAGTTTTTGTAGCTTGTTCCCAACTAACCTCTGCACCAAGGGAAGCAAATATTGCTCTTAAAGGAACAAGTGTTCTTCCACCTATTATTACTGGCTTTTGGCTAAAGGTTATATTCTCTCCATTAACCTTAACGCTGATATCTTTTGCTTTGTTAACAATAACCTTATAATTTTCAGAATAAACCTCTCCACCATTTGCCTCAACGCTTATTCTCAGGCTATGCTCACCATTTGAAACCTTTGACATATCTATTGTTTTTTCATATGGCATTTGTGAGGATGCTCCAATCCAGGCATTGTCAAGATAATAATTAACCTTTAAATTATCCTGTTTATAAATATGAGGATAAACTGAAAGCTCCAGTGGATTTCCGTCTGAATAAATTGTGTTTGACAATTCCTTATATGAAATAAGACCATTATTTTCTGCTGATTTTTGAATAAACATTTCTCCACTTGTTATTCTTTCAAAAAGGTTTTTCATCTGACTATTTGTTTTTAGAGCGTAGTCATTTGTTTCATTTTGCATGACAGTATCAAAATATAACATAAGTTTTATCTGTGGATATACCATAGGAAGATATGTGTACATTTTTTCTAATCGGTTAAGCGCCCATAATGTTGCATTCTCATTTGCAGTTCTGACCGTATGAGAAGCTCCACACTCTGATATCATTATTGGTTTTCTGTCCCCATACATATCAATAATTTTCTTTGCATTTTCAACAGGAGATGCACTGTCACCAGTCCCAAACACAACCTCCATATACTTTGTATCCTCACTTCTGTTTGCATCGCCAAGGAAGTACTTATGCATATAAAGTGACATTCCTACCCAATCAACATACTCATCTCCGGGATAGTAGTCTTCAACATTGACATTCCAGCTTGACACCATATTAGGAGAGAAAACCATACAAGCATTAGGAACTTTTTTATGAATAATATCTGCTACAGTTCTAAAAGCTTTTTTATATTCTTGAGGATTTGCACTTATATCCCAAATATCAAATTCTGCACCAAATCTTAAGAAATATTTGATGTTTGGATAGCTTGCAAGCATAGAGGCAACTGTTTCTATGTATTCCTTTCCGTTTATAACCTTTTGAACATCATTACCCTGATTAGGAAGGTTAAGTGCAAATTCAACTGCCTGTTTTCTTTCATTTGCAGTTTTTAATTCAGATTTAATCCAATTAAAATTAGTGTCCCCATATTCAAGATAAATAAGTTTTGCAGAACATTTTGACTGATCTGTTGAACTATCTGCACTCATACCATACAGAACACCTTTCTCGTGTT
>JAFXBO010000115.1 GCA_017521775.1 Clostridia bacterium
AAAATATTAATTGGTCTGTATGAGGCTGATTGTGGAACATATGCTATCGGTGCAAATACATTTGTGGGATACTATGACCAGATTCAGGAAAGCCTTGATATGAATAATACGGTAATTGAGGAACTTTGGGAAGAATATCCAAAGCTTACCCAAACTCAAATCAGGAACGCACTTGCTGTTTTTCTATTTAGAGGTGAAGATGTTTTTAAAGAGATTTCAAAGCTTTCGGGTGGAGAGAGGGCAAGAGTTGAATTATCAAAATTACTTTTGAAAAAAGCTAATTTCCTGATTATGGACGAGCCTACAAACCATATGGATATACAATCAAAAGAGGCTTTGGAAAAGGCGTTGTCGGAATATAATGGAACAATGCTGATTGTTTCACACGACAGATATTTTATTAATAAGTTAGCTGATAAGATATACTATATGGATAATGGTGGAGTTATTTCTTATGACGGAAACTACGATTATTTCCTCTCAAAGCATAAAACACAAGAAAGTGTAACTGTTGAGAAAAAGGTATCTTCGTCAGCATTAGACTATAAGGAACAAAAAAGAATTGAGTCTTTAAAAAGAAAGAAGCAAACAAAGATAAAAAGGTGTGAAGAGGAAATTGCGAAAGTTGAGGATGAGATAAAAGAAGTTTCTGAAAAACTGCAAAATCCTGAGATTGCATCAAACTATGAAAAAGCATTTGAATTATCAAATCAGGCTGATGAATTGAATAAAAGACTTGATGAATTATATAATTTATGGGAGGAGTTAAACAGCGAAGAATTATAAGCTGTTTGGTGTAGTGTATGAGAGCAGTAGTACAACGAGTGCTTAATGCATCAGTAGAAGTTGAAAATAAAATTGTAGGACAAATTAATCAGGGTTTTTTGGTTTTGTTGGGTGTAGGTCAGGAAGATGATGAATCTGATATGAAATATATTGCTGACAAGATTATGAATTTAAGAGTTTTTGAAGACGAAAATGAGAAAATGAATTTATCTATCAATGATATCAAAGGTGAACTTTTGGTTGTTTCGCAATTTACTCTTTACGGAGATTGCAGAAAGGGTAGAAGACCAAGCTTTGATACAGCAGGAGAGCCTAAAATGGCAAAGGAGCTTTATTTGAAAACCTGCGAATATTTCAAGTCTTTCGGAATTAAGACAGAAACAGGAATATTTGCTGCTGATATGAAAGTTAATCTTTTAAATGACGGACCTGTTACACTACTTTTAGATAGTAAAAAATTATTTTAGAGGTGTATTATAATGAAAAAAGTTAATATAGCTATTGATGGACCTGCAGGAGCAGGAAAAAGCTCAATTTCAAAGGAAGTTGCAAAAAGACTTGGAATTGTTTATGTTGATACGGGAGCAATGTATAGAGCCTGTGCAGTTTATGCGCTTGAAAATGGCATTGAAATATCACAAGAAGCGATAATACCACATCTTGGAGATATAAAAATTGATATTAATTATAACGAAAATGGGCAGCAGATTATTTTAAATGGTAAAGATGTGTCAGATAGAATTAGAGAACAGGATGCAACAATTGGTTCATCAAAAATTGCAGTTATACCTGAAGTTAGATTAAAGCTTGTTGAGTTGCAAAGAAGTTTAGCTGAAAGTAAATCAGTTATAATGGATGGCAGAGATATTGGAACATATGTTTTACCAAATGCAGACTTAAAGATATTTTTAACTGCATCTGTTGCTGAAAGAGCAAGACGAAGATTTCTTGAAATGCAGCAAAAGGGAATGGAATGTGACATCAAAGATGTTGAAAGAGATATCGAATTTCGTGATAAAAATGATTCCGAACGTGAATTTGCACCACTAAGATGTGCAGAAGATGCTGTATTAATTGATAGTTCGGACTTGAATTTTGACGAAGTATGTGATAAAATATACGATATGGTTAAAAAAATCTTATAGAAGTGGAGAATATTTAATGATTAGTTTTAAAATAATCAGAGCAGTTATGAGAGCACTTTTATTCTTTGTTTTCAGATTGGAAGTCAGAGGCAGAGAAAATTTACCAAAGGATACAGGTGCAATTGTTGCAATAAATCATAGAAGTAACTGGGATGCTGTTGTATTAGGAGCTACCGCGCCAAGACCACTCGGCTTTATGGCAAAAGCAGAATTATTTAAATATAAAATCAGTGCTGCTTTTTTCAAGGCATTAGGATCATTTCCTGTTCAAAGAGGAAAGGGAGATATAAGCGCAATAAAAGCCGCATTGTCAAGACTCAGAAACAATGAAATTGTCGCAATGTTTCCTGAAGGAACAAGAGTCAGAAAGGGGCAAAAAGTTGAACCAAAGCAAGGAGCTGTTGTTCTTGCCACAAGAGCTCAGGTCCCGATAGTTCCTATTAATATTTCGGGTAAGTATAAGTGGATGTCTAAAATCACAGTTACATATGGAGAGCCTATATATTACACGCAATTTGCAGATGAAAAACCAACGGTTGAACAGCTACATAGTATGAGCATAGATTTGATGAACACAATAATGAGTTTATCAGTTGATAAAGAGGAGAAAAACCGTGAATAGTAGCAAGATAACAGTTGCAAAAACTGCTGGATTTTGCTATGGAGTCAAAAGAGCCGTCAATGGTGCATATGACATAGCAGAATCTGATAAAAAATTTGTCACTTTAGGTGCATTAATTCATAACACAATGGTTATTGATGAACTAAAATCAAGGGGTGTTGGAGTTTGCGAAAGCATAGGTGATGTCCCTGATGGTTATGGTGTTATCATTCGTGCTCACGGAGTGGGTAAAAATGTTATTGATGAACTGGAAGAAAAAAATATTGAATATGTAGATTTAACATGCCCGTTTGTCAAAAAAATTCATAATATTGTTTGTGAACATTATAAAAATAATGAAAAAATAATTATAATTGGTGATAAAAATCATCCTGAAGTTATTGGAATAAATGGCTGGTGTAACAATGAAGCGTTTATAACATATTCAGTTGATGATGAAATTCCATCAGAATTTGCCAAAAATTCAGTATGTGTTGTAGCACAAACAACAATAAATAAAAATATTTTTATTCAAATCGTACAAAATATAAAAAACACTTGCCAAAGTGCTACAATTTTTGATACAATATGCAGTGCGACTAAGGAAAGACAGAATGAAGCAGAGTTAATTGCAAAACAATCTGATGTAATGATTGTTATTGGTGGGGCAAACAGTTCAAACTCACAAAAATTATATGAGATTGCAAAGGCAAACTGTGCTAAAAGTTATTTTATTGAAAATTTTGAGGATATTCCTCAGAATATATATTTAAAAAAAGGAAAGATAGGTATTACTGCCGGAGCATCAACACCCGGAAGTATTATCGAGGAGGTTTTTACAACGATGGATGAAAAAATCAAAAACGAAGAAAACT
>JAFXBO010000116.1 GCA_017521775.1 Clostridia bacterium
CATTATAACTCTCCCTCCAATTGAGATTTATAACATCAGAGCTGTTTTATAGGCAAAATACTCCCAATATCCTCAGGAATTCCATCATATAGTGATAAAATACTTATTTGATGCATTTGACAAAAATATAACAATCTTTCGCTGTTATATAATTTTTCAATATTTCCATTTATAGCAAGTGTGTTTTTATCAATCAAACCTGATATTCCACCAACAAAGCCTTTAGAAAGCTTTTTTAAGATTATTTGAGTATTATCATAAAACAAAGCATCTAAACCATTTTCTCTGGCTTTTTCAGCTATTTTAATATCTGATGTTATAATAGCATTTTCATTAATAACACAAACAGAGCATTTTGAATATCCCTGTTTTACATTTATTAATTTTACACCATTTGTTTTATAATATTCAAGTATATTATAATCAGTGAAATTTAAATAATGGAAAAGAAAATTTCCAACTCTGCAAGCATTGAATGCAATATCATAGGGATATTTTTCACAAAGTTCTATACCTGGCAGAATATTTGCATCAGGGATTAAATTCTTGTAGTATGATAAAAGCGTCTTTTCGCATACAAACAAATTATTACCTAGATGATGTATTTGCATATCAGGATGACCATCTACTGATTCATAAAGACTATTTAATTTTGCAGTTTTTAATACCTTTATTCCTTGATTCATTAAAGCCATTTCTGATGTTTCATTTATTCTGTAATCAACTAAAACACAGCTTACCTTACCTGTTGGAATATTAGGTGTTTTTATAAAATATTCTTTATTCATTTCCCAAATAATCCACTGCAATTTGTGCTAAAATAGCTGCTCCAAGAGATAAAGAACTCTCGTCTATATTGAAGTACGGACTATGAAGAGGGTTATTAATCTCATCATTTCCAACTCCCAGCTTAAAATAAGATGATGGAACACATTGGGCAAAATATGCAAAGTCATCTCCAAGCATTGGAGAGTTTTCAAGATATTCAATTTTATCAAACATTTCAATCTTTTCAGCAGCACCAGCAACCAAATCATTAATCTTTTTATCGTTTATTAATGGCGGAAATGATCTTGTGAATTGATAATTATAAGTGCAATTAAATCTTTTCACAACATCATTAATTTTGTCATTTATCAGTTTTTCAATGTTTGTACGAATATCTTCCGACAAGGACCTTACAGTTCCTGTAATTTTAACACAATCAGGAATTATATTATACGAATTTCCACCATTTATAGAACAAACTGAAACAACGCATTCAGTTTCTTCTATAGAATTATCTTTAACAATCGTTTTTAATTGAGAAACAAGAGCTGCAGCAGGAATAATCGGATTATTACAATCCTCTGGACAGGCACCGTGCCCCCCTACCCCATTTATAATAATTGTAAATTCATCAGGAGACGCTGCAATCGCTCCATCTCTTAATAATAATGTTCCCACTTTCGCCAATGGTTCAACATGCAATGATACGGCAGCAGTTACATCAGGGTTAGTCATCACTCCCTCTTTAATCATCGGTAGTGCTCCACCATCACCCTCTTCAGCCGGCTGAAAAACAACCTTAACAGTACCATTTAAATTCATTTCCTTTAGTATCATACACATTCCAATCAGACATGTTGTGTGAGCATCATGACCACAA
Source organism: Clostridia bacterium (assembly GCA_017521775.1). GTDB lineage: Bacteria > Bacillota > Clostridia > UBA1381 > UBA1381 > RGIG1988. The sequence goes on from JAFXBO010000116.1 coordinate 1,649, forward strand.
GCGTGCATTTTACCAATATTTTTGGATTTATAGGGTATATCGTTTAATTCAGTAACAGGGAGAGCATCGATATCCTCACGAATTAAAAGCGTTATATCATCACTTTTGCCTCTTATGATACCTACAATACCTGTTTTTGCAAGTCTGTAATGTTCAATACCCAACATATCCAACTGCTTTTCTATATATTCTGCAGTTTCAAACACTTCAAATTCCAATTCAGGTATTTGATGCAAATCTCTTCTTATTTTTATTAACTTATCACTAATTTCTTCTGCTTTCTTATAAATCATAAATTCACCCAATCATATTTTTAAATTCTTCTTCCGTGATGACACTAATTCCAAGCTTATTTGCTTTATCAAGCTTACTTCCTGCCTCTTCGCCTGCAAGAACAAAATCTGTGTTTTTAGATACGCTTGATGAGGTTTTTCCACCAAATCCTTCAATGATATCACTTGCTTCTTTTCTTGTGAATTGTGATAATGTTCCCGTTAAAACGAATGTCTTTCCCATAAATCTTGAATCTGTCATTTCTTCCTGTTCATCAACCATATTAATGCCCGAATTTCTTAGATTTTCTATCAGTTCTAAATTCTGCTCTTGAGCAAAAAATTCAGTAATGCTCTGCGCCATAACATTTCCAATATCGTCTATCTTAGTAAGATCTTCTATTGATGTGTTAATCAGATCATCTATGGTTTTATATTTTTTGGCTAATATTTTTGCTGCTTTTTCTCCAATATGTCTGATGCCCAGTCCATATATTAGTCTATATAGTGGATTAGACTTTGATTTATGAAGGGAGTCTAACAGATTTTGTGCAGATTTTTCTCCCATTTTATCCATTTGTGATATAGATTCTAATGAAAGTTTATATAAGTCTGCAACATTGGAAATCATATTTCTTTCAATCATTTGTTCAATGATTGATGGACCTAATCCATCAATATCCATTGCATCCCTTGAAACAAAGTGAATTATATTCCTAAGCCTTTGAGCAGGACAATTTATGCCTGTACATCTATAGGCTGTTTCCCCATCCTCTCTGACAACCAATGCACCACATTCAGGACATTCACGAGGCATTTTGAATTCAGTTTCCGATCCGTCTCGCTCACTTAAAACAACCTCAACTACCTCAGGTATAATATCCCCTGCCTTTTGAATTATAACAGTATCCCCAATTTTAATATCTTTTTCGACTATATAATCAAGATTATGGAGCGTTGCACGTGAAACCAAAGAGCCTGCAATTCTGACAGGAGTTAAAACAGCAAGTGGTGTTAAGACTCCTGTTCTGCCAATTTGAATTAATATATTTTCTATTTTAGTTTTCTGTTTTTCGGCAGGGAACTTATAAGCTATTGCCCATTTAGGATATTTAGAGGTTGAGCCTAATTCGTTTCTTAGATTAAAATCATTAATCTTTATTACTGCACCATCTATATCAAAGTATAATTCTCCTCTTTGTTCCCCTATTTCCAATACTCTTTTATAAGCATCTTCGATTGTTTTATATTCAACATTGTTTTCAATCACTTTAAATCCTTGGTCTCTTAAAAATTTTAAAGACTCCAGATGATTTGAAAATTCAACACCATTAATGCTTTGTATATTAAAAATAAAAATATCAAGATTTCTTTTTGCAGTAATTTTTGAGTCAAGCTGACGAAGAGAACCGGCTGC
>JAFXBO010000117.1 GCA_017521775.1 Clostridia bacterium
CTTCATCTGGTCTGCATCACCCGTAGCGTTCTGCATCTGCAGGGTAAACATGAGGTTTTCAACTTCGGTCATCTTTCTGCCATTCTTCATATTCTTGTTCTCCTTTACATTCTTATAATTATGATTCTTCTTGGCGTGAGCCTTTTTTACGTGCTTTTTCATAAGTTATTTCACCTTTCGATAAATATTTTTTCACATAAGGGGTTTGTTTGATTTTTTGATGTCAAACATCGCGTAATAAGCATCTCTCACTCCTTTCTTGAGGTGCTTGCCTCATCCTCATCATACCTTACAGCTTTTGGGGCATCGGGGTTTTGGCCGCTGCCACTCCCGTGGCGCTTGCCTCATCCTCATCATACCTTATAGCTTCTGGGGCATCGCGGTTTTGGCCGCTGCCACTCCCGTGGCGCTTGCCTTATCCTCAGCCTACCAGATGACTTCTGGGGTATCGGGGTTTTAGCCGCTTGTCACAGAAGTGGCATTTTGGGTAGGAGATGAGAGAGCAACCACCTTTGACACAATCTTTTTCAAGGTGCCCTCAACAAGATACAATGCAGAATCAAACTCGTGAGAGGTGCAAAACCGATTCCAAACAAACTCCAAATACTCCCAAGCCACTTCATCTTTAACAGCATCAAACACTTGCTTTAAGAAGTAATCATTCTTAACCCATTCAACTACCAAGTCTTCTTCAATGCAGGAGCGCAGATACTCTTCAAAAGGCTTAGAATCAGGTGTCTTGTTTTCCTCATACTCCCACTCAATGTCCTCGAGATACTCTTCCAGACCATCAAAATCAATGAAGGACTCTAAGTTTTCATAAATATGGTTTACAATCAAGTCCAGCACCTTGGGCAGAATAGGGAGGTTGTATACCGCCCAAGCATCTACTAACATCCTCATGGAGAGAGTAAGCATAGGGTCGGTTTTGTTGTGAAGGATATCAAAAAGGTTAAGTTCCTTCTTCCCAATAGTAGGATTGAGTTCAAAAATAGCACGAGGTTCTGTCGTATTTAGGACTTCATTGATGAAGACATCATTCTGCTCATCAAACAGAACCCACAGAAATCTACGAATCAGCATATTTTCCGGCCCAAACTTTACCTTTACATCACTCTTGTTATAAGGTGTCATGTCCAGATTGAACCCCCATTCTTTTAGGGTTGCCTCCTTACCATCTTTCTTATAGACCTCAATAAGATGACAAACCTGCTCCTCGACTCTTGCTGCATTTACACCAAATACTTCGTTACTCATAAAACATTTTCCTTTCATCATTTATTTGTTTTTTGTAGCCTGCTACTTTATTGTAGCAGGCTACTTTTTTGCTCTCGGGGAATCCTCCAAGTCCTTTTCAAAATCAATTAGCATTAGACATTTGCACGGCTAACTACTTCTCTGACAGCATCAACCATAAAAGAACAATACCAATCAAGCAGGATTTCCTCGCAAAGTCCGGTGTTGCAGAACTGACTCCAAATATACTCCAGGTAGTCCAAATCAACATCCTCAACTTCGCCCTCATCATTTAGGAAAAGCAGGTTTTCCAAATCATAGTTCTCCAGATACTCAATAATATAAGGAGCTACATAGGACTGGAAACAAGGCACTCTATCAAAGCCACCATTATCCTTAATATCCTCCATCATATCCTCAAGAGCATAACAGCCATCCAAATAGGCAGGGTGCTTATCAAAACTATCAACAAGAGCATCCATCATCTCCTGAAGAACAGGAAGATTATAAACCGCCCAAGATTCCGCCAAATCGACCAAATGACCCATAAGGTTAACATCCCACTTGGAAGGGTCTTCTGCACGAAGCTCCTTTTTAACTTCACTTCTCCAAAGAGTATTAGGGTTTTTGGCTCCAAGCACACGAATAATAAACCAATCACTTTTTTCTTCAAACAGAACATTCAGGAACTTTCTGGTTAGAGCATCACTACCATAAAGAGGTTCATTCATCTTGTGTCCCCATGCTTTTAATGTTGCCTTCTTACTCTTACCACTGGTCTTATAAACCTCAATAAGATGTTTGACCTGCTCTTCAACCTCTACTACATTTACACCAAATACTTCATTACTCATAAAACATTTTCCTTTCATCATTTATTAGTTTTGTTGCCTGCTCTTTCATTGTAGCAGGCTGCTTTTTTGTCCTCGGGGAATCCTCCAAACCCTCTTGTCTTTGGGTTTGTGGCGCCCTGCTATGGTTTCATCATATCAAAACTCCTTTTCTATCCTCGGGGAATCCTCCACTCACCACTTTTGTTGGTGGGCGGATTTGCTATAAATCAATTTTACCTAAAACCACCTGACCTCCTCGGGGAATCCTCCATCCTCACAGGTAACAAAAAAGAAGGGTGAACTTGAAACATCAAGTTCACCCTTCTTGCTTTTTACTCTATTCTTTCTAAGATGTCATAACCAATCCTTTGACTCAACTGCATGATTTGAGAGTTGCTGAAAACAACATCACCATAATAATTCAAGGCATCATACCAAATATTATTGTGGATTTTCAAATCCTTTTTCATAACCTCCTTGGGGACAACAGAGTCCTTTCGGAGTGTCTTAACTGTAATAGCTTGTGCTACATAGAGCTTGTGCATACCACGATAGGTTCTTTCCAAAACGGCTTCCAATACAGAGGCACTTATAGTACAATTCTCTATTTCAGATGCTAAGACCTTAAATACACAGGTAAGAAATTCATCATAGGTTTTCAGCAATTGGTCCTTCCCTAAGAGTTCAACCGGCATATTATTAGCAAGTGCTTCTCCATTTGCTTCATTTATTTCAGAAAAAGAGGCATCCCACTGACGATAAAGAATCTGCTTCAAATAATGGTTCTTATCTAAAAAGGACAAACCACTATTTCTATGTCTTGCTGGTTTTCTCTCAAACAAAGCATCAAAGTCGAAATAGTCGATACCTTCATTGGTTCGGTTATGGTAATCAGGATTACTCTGCACCTCTACATAACCTTGACTCAAATATTCTTCCTTCTTAGCTTTTATCTTTCTTTTACACTCAGAAGATAAATGCAGTCCTGGTATCCCTGTAAGTACTTCTATCACTCCGCCCGCAATGTAGGCGCCTCCCTTTACATCATGAAATGCTCTTACAAGGGTTTCACCCAAATAAGGTACTGACACAAACAAGTCAACAATATCCTCATCCTCAGCACCCATATTCTTTACAAGGCAACA
>JAFXBO010000118.1 GCA_017521775.1 Clostridia bacterium
AAGTTTCAATGATATCTGCAACATATTGTTCTCTTTCTCCCTTTTTCTGCTTGATATTTGCACTGATTTCTTCATAATCAATCGGGTCTAAGTATTTTAAGGATAAATCCTCAAGCTCGGACTTGATTTTTGACATACCAAGACGGTGCGCAAGAGGGGAGTAGATTTCAAGAGTTTCTTTTGCTTTTTCGAGCTGTTTATTTTCTCTCATAAATTCAAGAGTACGCATATTATGGAGTCTGTCAATCAATTTTATAATAACGACTCTTATATCGTGCGACATCGCAAAGAACATTTTTCTTAAGTTTTCCACCTGTTGCTCTTCGTGGGTGGTGTATTGAAGTTTTGCAAGCTTGGTTACTCCGTTAACAATATCTGCAACTGCTTTGCCAAATAGTAAAGAAACATCTTCATAGGTATATGGAGTATCCTCGACTATGTCATGGAGTAAAGCTGCAGTAATTGTCGGAACATCCATTGAAAGCTCTGCAGCAATATATGCAACCTGAACGGGGTGCAGGATATATTCTTCGCCCGACATTCTCTTTTGTCCGTTATGGGCAGCCTTAGCAAGACGATACGCCACATATATCATATCGGTGTTCGCCTTGGGACTATATTCTTTAACCATTTCAATTATTTTCTCAACAAGCTCGTCGGTGTTTTGTGTTTGTGCCTTTGGTAGTTTTTCGGGAGCAAGTATTGAGCTGTATTGGAGTCTATCCATAATATTTTCCTTCCTGATTATGCTATTTTAATATCTCTTATTATTAATTGAACATTCTCTTCGCCTCGCCAGAGATTAACTTCAAGATTAAATGCAATATCAATTCTTGAGTCTGTTGTCAGATAAGGCACTAAGTGACCAAATGAAAAACCAACTGCTTTAAAAGTTTTCCCTCCTGATTCAACAACAAGGCTTAGATGCCTGTTATCTGCACCCATTGCTGATGCATTTATAACTTTAACATTGCACATTGAGAAAACAGGTTTTTCATTTCCCATTCCGTATGGCTCAAAACGATAGAGCTGTTTTGCATTTTCCAAAGTCACAAAGGACCCAGGAACAGAGCAATCTATTAAAAGTGTTTTTGTTGGCTCTTCGGGGTATGTTTTTTTAATATATTCATCTATTTTTTTAGAGAATTCGTCAAAGTTATCCATATTTAAGGAAAGCCCTGCAGCAAGTGAGTGACCTCCGAACTGAGTTAATAATTCCTCTGTAGCAGAAAGTGCATCATAAAGATTTATACCCTCAACGCTTCTTCCTGAGCCTTTTGCCTTATTATCCTCATCATATGAAAGAAGAATACAGGGCTTATAAAATTGTTCGGTTATTTTTGACGCAACAATGCCTATTACTCCGTGGTGCCAGTCTTTTTGTGCTAAAACGATAATTCGTCTGCTTTGTAAATCTTCATAAGAGGCAAGCATTTTTAGTGCCTCTTCGTATATTTTTTTCTCGGTTTGTTGTCTTATCTGATTTATTGTATTTAATCTTTCTGCCAAATCAATAGCAGTATCATAGTCATTTGATAATAGCAGGTCAGCTGCCGTTTGTGCATTTTCCATTCTGCCTGCTGCATTGATTCTTGGAGCAAGTGAAAAAGCTACTATAGATGAATCAATAGGTTTTTCATCATTTCCACTTACCTTTAAGAGTGCATCAATTCCACAGCAGGAGTTTTTTAAGCTTAAAAGTCCTTTATCAACAATAATTCTGTTTTCGTCCTGTAATTCAACAACATCTGCAATTGTTCCAATAGCTGCAAAAGGCGAATATTTTTTAAAACATTGTGTTGTATTAAGTCCTAAACCCTTTGCAACTGCCAAAACAGTTTTTAAAGTCACCCCGACACCTGCCAACTCCTTATATGGATAAAGAGAATCAGGGCGTTTTGGGTTTATGACTGCAAGTGCATTTGGAATTTTTTCCTTGCAGGTATGATGGTCTGTTACAATAACATCCATCTTCTGAGCCTTTGCAAGCTCAACCTCGCCTGCTGATGCAATTCCACAGTCAACGGTGATTAAAAGCTTTGTACCAAGCTTTGAAAGTTTATTTATTGCTTTAATGTTAAGACCATAGCCCTCGTCCATCCTGTCAGGTATGTAGAAATCAACATCTGCATTACAATCCTTTAAAAAGCTATATAAAAGAGAAACCGAAGTCACCCCGTCAACATCATAATCACCATAAATAACAATTTTTTCCTTATTTTGGATTGCCTTGATAATTCGCTCTGTCGCAATTTCAATGTCAGGCAAAAGCGAAGGATTATGCACAAACTCCAATGATTTTGTGAAATATTTTTTCAAATGTTCTTCTGTTTTGATGCCTCTGTTTAAAAGAACAGTCGAAAAAACATATCCAAAACGAAATTGTTTGGAAAAATTATTTATTTCATCAGGAGCCAGGCTCTCGTTTTTATATTCCCATTTTATTTTGTGCATTTTTTTCTCCAATATAATTTATAGAATAACGTATAAAAAGTGTTGGTTGGTGGCAAGATATAATTGTTTAGAGAGGAAGTGATTAATGTGACAAACAACAACAATCAACAAAACAACAATCAAAACAATCAAAACAACAATCAGCAGAACAACCAGCAGAATAATCAGCAAAATCAAAAAAACAATCAAAAAAACAATCAGAACAATAGATAATGATTGAAAAAAGGCTGTAAAATTAATTTTTTACAGCCTTTTTGTTTTTTTATTATAGCTTACCAAGGCTGGAGGCTTGCAGATATGCGTTAATGAAGCCATTTAAGTCGCCATCCATAACTGCTCCGATATTACCCATTTCAAAGTTTGTGCGATGGTCCTTAACCAAGTTATATGGATGGAATACATATGAACGGATTTGAGAACCCCACGCAATTTCCTTTTGAACACCCTTAATATCTTCAATTTTTTCCTTTTGCTGTTGTTCAGCAATTTCAGCAAGCTTGGATTTTAGCATTTTCATTGCATAATCTCTGTTCTGGTGCTGAGAACGCTGTGTCTGACAGGAAACAACAACACCTGTAGGGATATGTGTAATTCTTATTGCCGAGTCAGTTTTGTTAACGTGCTGACCACCTGCACCACTTGCTCTGTATGTGTCAACCTTTAAGTCTTCAGTTCTTATGTTGATTTCAACATCATCGTCAATTTCAGGCATAACCTCAATTGATGCAAATGATGTGTGTCGTCTGCCTGCGGCATCGAATGGGGAGATACGAACAAGTCTGTGAACTCCCTTTTCCGATTTTAAGTATCCATAGGCATTAAGACCTGAAATGCTTATTGTTGCGCTCTTAACTCCTGCATCATCACCAGGTAACAAATCAAGAGTTGATACAGAGTAGCCGTTTTTTTGTGCATACATCTGATACATTCTAAGAAGCATTTCGCACCAGTCCTGTGCTTCTGTTCCACCTGCACCTGCGTGAAGGGTGATAATTGCATTGTTTTTGTCATATGGTCCTGATAAAAGTGTTTCCAAGGTCATTTTATCAAGCTCGGAAACGATATCTTCAACTGTCTTTTTAACCTCAGGGTGCATACTCTCATCATTTTCTTCGTTTGCGAGGTCGATTAAAACAAGAGCGTCTTCCCAACCTGTTTTAAGAGTTTCATATCTTTCGACCTTATCCTTTAATTGCTTTGTTTTTTGCAAGACCTTCTGGGAATTTTCCATATCATCCCAGAACCCTGCTTCACTGCTTTGTGCTTCAAGGGTTTCGATTTCTGATAATGCACCGTCAATATCAAGTGAATTTCTTAAATCGGTAATGTTTTTTTCTAATCCCTGAAGTTGTAATCTATATTCATCATACTCTAACATTCAAATTCTCCAATCTTATCTACCACAGCAGTGCTTATATTTCTTCCCACTTCCGCATGGGCAAGGGTCATTTCTGCCAGGCTCTTTTTTTGCTCTTACAGGCTGTTTTGCCAATGTTCCGTCGCCGCCTGTAGCAACAGGCTTCATAACCTGTTCTCTCTTCATTTCAACCTGTGGTTTTGGCTGAACAGTCAATATATATCTTACTGTGTCACGTTTAATTGACTCTAACATTCCGTCATATAATTCACTGCCGACATTTCTATATTCAACGACAGGGTCATGCTGACCATATGCTCTTAAGCCGATTTCTCTCTTGACATGTTCCATCTCATCAAGGTGGTCCATCCAGAGAGTATCAACAACTCTTAAAAGAATAATTCTTTCAAGCTCTCTCATGCCCTCGCCAAAGATTTGTTCCTGTTCGGCATAACGCTTTGTTGCAATCTCTAAAAGACGGTTTCTCATATCGTCCTTTGTGATTTCATCAAGCTCATTATCACGGATAACAAACTCACCTTTTGCATTAAGGTTTGTGTTTGCAAACTCGGTTAATGCTCTTAAATTCCATTCTTCAGGAATATCTGTTATTCCGATATAATCATCAAGCGCAGACTCAATAATTGAAGAAATCATTGACTTGATGGTGTCGTTAACATCTTCTCCGTCAAGAACAGATTGTCTTTGCTTATAGATAATCTTTCTCTGGGTATTCATAACCTGATCATATTGCAAAACGTGTTTTCTTGACTCAAAGTTTCTTCCCTCAAGGTTTCTTTGAGCAGTTTCGATTGAATTTGTAAGCATTTTTGCTTCAATGGCTTCAGTTTCTTCAAGACCAAGAGTGTCAACAAGTCTTTTAACTCTGTCTGAGCCAAAAATTCTCATCAAATCATCTTCCAATGAAAGGAAGAACTTTGAACATCCGGGGTCACCCTGACGACCTGCACGACCTCTTAACTGGTTATCAATTCGTCTTGATTCGTGACGCTCTGTGCCGATGATATAAAGACCACCAGCCTCAATAACAGCCTCCTGTTCAGGCTTTAGTTGTTCCTTGTATTTTGTTAAAAATTCTGTATATTTTTGTCTTGCATCGATAATTTCCTGATTATCTGTATCTGCAAAGCCTGTTGCCTCTGCAATCAGTTCATCACTCATTCCAAGTTTTGCAAGCTCATTTTTTGCCATATACTCGGCATTACCACCGAGGATAATGTCAGTACCTCTACCTGCCATATTTGTTGCAATTGTGACTGCACCTTTTTTACCTGCCTGAGCAACAATTTCTGCTTCTCTTGCGTGGAATTTGGCATTTAAGACTTCGTGCTTAATTCCTGCACGCTTTAGCATTGCAGAAAGCTTTTCTGATTTATCGACATTGACAGTACCCACCAAAACAGGCTGACCTTTTTCGTGGCACTTTTTAATTTGTTCAATAACTGCAAGGTATTTTCCGTTTTCCGTTTTATAAACTGAATCAGGAGCATCAACTCTTGCGATTGGCTTGTTTGTCGGAACTTCAACAACATCAAGATTATAGATTTGTTGGAATTCTGCTTCTTCTGTTAGGGCAGTACCTGTCATACCTGATAGCTTGTTATAAAGACGGAAGAAATTCTGGAATGTGATTGTTGCAAGAGTTTTTGACTCTCTTTCAACTGTTACGCCCTCTTTTGCCTCAATTGCCTGATGCAAGCCGTCGGAATATCTTCTTCCGGGCATAATTCTTCCTGTGAACTCATCAACAATCATAACCTCGCCGTCTTTTACGACATATTGCTGGTCACGATGCATAATACCATTTGCGTGCAACGCCTGATTAACATGGTGTTGAATTTTCATATTTTGTGGGTCTGAAAGATTTTCAATGTTAAAATATCTTTCTGCCTTCTCAATACCTTTATCAGTTAAGGCTGCTGATTTTGCTTTTTCGTCAACGATATAATCTGCAGTAACATCCTCGTCAAGCTGTTTGTCGTCATGCTCTGTTACAACAAGTTTTTTAAGAGTTTTTACAAACTGGTCTGCAACCTTATAAAGGTCTGTTGCAGTGTCGCCCATGCCTGAAATAATCAAAGGAGTTCTTGCTTCGTCTATAAGAATAGAGTCAACCTCATCGACAACTGCATAATTGTGACCTCTTTGAACCATATCCTCTTTATAGGTCACCATATTATCTCTTAGATAATCAAAGCCAAGCTCGTTGTTTGTTCCATAGGTGATGTCAGAATTATAAGCTGCTCTTCTCTCATCATTATTTAAATCGTGAATTATAAGACCAACTGAAAGACCTAAAAATCTGTAAACCTTTCCCATCCATTCACTGTCACGCTTTGCAAGGTAATCGTTAACTGTAACGATATGTACGCCCTTGCCTGTCAAAGCATTCAAGTATGCAGGAAGAGTTGACACCAATGTTTTTCCTTCACCTGTTTTCATTTCTGCAATTCGTCCCTGATGGAGAACAATACCTCCGACAACCTGAACATAGAAATGCTTCATTCCAAGAACTCTCCAGCTTGCTTCTCTCATAACTGCAAAAGCTTCAGGCAAAAGCTCATCCAATGTTTCACCATTTGCAATTCTTTCCTTGAATTCCTTGGTTTTAGCCTTTAACTCTGCATCAGACAATTTTTGCATCTCTTCATCCAATGCCATAACCTTGTCTGCAATCGGCTTAACTCTTTTCAATTCCCTTTCGGAGTATGTGCCGAATATCTTTTCGTATAAACTCATCTTGTTCACTCCTGTATAATTCAATTATATTGCCATCATATAATAATCCTATCTTATATTATAACACAAGTCTTTGGAAAATACTATACTTTTTTCAATATTTTTTTAAAAAATGGATTTGTCGAATTTTGCGGTCGAAATTTTAAGAAATTTGAATAAGTGTCTTGAAAATCGTTGACAAAAATGATATAATGAAAGTGCACAATATTTTAATATTAAAATAAAAAATTGATGTTTTGAAAATATGGGTGCGTTTAGTAAAAAACGCACACTCTTTTTCCCGTGTTTTCAAAACGATGGATATTGAAATGTTGTGCAAAATAATTTCAGTGAGTGGCGTTTTTCGGTGTGTTGCTCATTGGGCGCACACCTTTTTTAATTGAAAGGAGTTTTTATGAATAAAGAGGAATTGATTAAATACATAGAAGATAAAAGACTTTGTGCAATGGCAGAATATTTAAAAACCGAAATGGGAATTGCAACTCAAAAAGAGGTCGAAGAAGCAGAAGAAGACCTCGTTGCAAACTATTATGATGATGACTATAATTTCATTATGAATTGCATTGGAAACATATCGGAGCATTATTTGGAACAACAGGAGTTTATTTATAATAAAGCATTTTCAGATTGCGTTGAGCTTATTAAAAAACATCCGTCTGTATTAAAAACAGCATAAGAAAAGAACTGACCACTTCGGTCAGTTCTTTTTTTATTAACCAGCAATAAATTCAAATATTTCAACAACTTCGTCTTCAACAACCAATGCGAATGCAAAGTTTGCCTTTTCGTTGTGCTTAGCTGTTGCATCGTCCCAATCGATTACATCGTCGTTCTCTTGAATCAACTTTGTAAGGAATCTTGATGGCTGGATAGCAGCACCTGTTGTCTTAGTTGTAGCATCAAACTTGAATTTAGCTGTTGAACCAAAGTCATACTTATAAACATTGATTTCAGGAGCTATATCATATTCCTGAACATCTGTTGTAAGATCTGTTTCACCGTTTACAATCTTAGCAAATGAAATGCTGTTCTTTGATACTTCAGCGATAGGTCCGTATACAAGCTTAACTGTATCATTTACTTTGATCGCAGCATCCCAATCCTGTGTGAATACGCCTGTACCGAAGTTAGCACCAGCTGATGTGATTGTGATACCTGATACATTATTGTCTTCGTTATCATTAACTAATGACATTGATGACAAATCAGTATATGTTGGAAGTCCATTATCAAAACTGAAAATTACATCAACATCTTTGATGTATCCGGCTCCATTGGTTTTGAAGAAGATCACATCGCCAGCCTTAAGCGTTTCAATATCTGTTTCATCTTCATCAGTAGCGATAAGTGTTACAACATCGTTTTCGCCGTACAATGCTTCTATTTCATAGAAAACTTCATCTCCTAACGATGTAGGTATTGCCTCTTCTGTTACAACTGCAAATCTTGTTTCAGATGTGTAAGGGGTCGGACCTTGTGTAATAAGAACGAATTGATGTGCATTATCAATCTTGTCACCATAAGCATATGCTACATAAGAAGCATCATCAAAAAGTGCATCATTTGTAGCTGATGAAAGAATACCCTCAGACTCATATTCACAAGCATCAATAATTTTTGTTGAATCGCTCAATCTAATGGCGCCAATCCTGTTTCTTGTAGCATCATAGGCTGTTGGGGCGTCGCCGTTACCCGCTTCTGCAGAAATGAAGTTAACTTCTGTAATCTTGCCTGATGATGAAGAAATCTTATATTGAATTACACGGTCTTCAATAAAATTCTTTGTTGAACCTGATGCGTAAACAAGTGCTTTAAGAGCTTCTTGCTGGTCACCTTCTACTCTAACACCGTTAACTTTAACTACACCTTTCTGTGCGTCGAAGTAGTAAGCCTTTTTTGTGCCATCGGCTGTGAAGGTTGTCAACTTATATTCGTCATCTGATGAAGATAGTGTGAATCTTTCGGCAATACCCCAGTTAATTGCCGATGTATCAATTTCCCAATCATAGATATCACCAAAGTAGTCAAGATACAATATTATTTGATCGCCAATGTTAGCATTAAATGCAAGATATTCATTTTCTGTAACGAAATCATAGTCTATTCCGTCGATAGTTGCTATCATATCTGGCTTTCCTGTCAATGTGCCTGCAACTGTATTTCTTGAAACATAGATTTCATAGTAATCTGAAGCTTCAACAGCAAAATTAACATCATAAGCGATTGAAAGAACATCGTCTTTTTGAAGTTCAGCAATAGTGATTTTTTTGCCTTTGTAGTAAATGTGATATTCTAAATCTTCATTAACTTCCTTATCAAGATTCAATGCTGTGGATGTCATAATAATTTTATTATCTGAAGTTGCTACAATCATATCTCTTTTATAAGCATCTACATGAATCTCGTTATATTCACTGTCTGTTCCACAGGAATTAACAAGCGTAATCTTTCCTATTTTCAAGCTCGTTACATATGTTGAAAGTGTATCTGCAAAAGTACCAGAAGCCTTGAAACCGTTTACATAAACCCCTGCATCTGCAGTCAGGTTATACTTTGTTGTCTGATTTTTTGATTCATCATTATAGAATTCCAAAGCAGATGTTGTGCAAGCGACAGCATTAAGTAAAGTAGCATCAAGTTCAACTTTTTCAATCTTGGTTGAAAGGGCATTAGAAAGAGGAGCCATATCAGCAAAGGATTTCCATACATATGCCTTTACTTCTCCGATAGATTTTCCATCTGGCACATTTAAAGATACACTAAATGTACATGTTTTTCCGAGATTAATATAGTGAGAAGAAGAATACATTTCGAGTAATTCGCCTGTTTCAGAGTATAGTGACATAATAATCTCGTCACTTTCTTCTCCGGCAACTCGTCTGGTGAAATCAACTGCCACGCGTGTTGCACCATAAAGTGAATCAATTTGTTTATCACCTTTGTAAAATGTCATATTATCAACAACATAGGTGTAATTTGAATCATCTATGTCTGATGCCATTACAGAAAAAATTGTAAAGCATAAAACAAGTGTTGACAATGTTAATGCAAGGCTTAGTATTCTTTTGTGTAATTTCATAATGCATAATCTCCTTTATGTAATTTTTTACATTATACCACTATGGAAGCAGTATTGCAAGGATAAGGCACAAACTTTTCAAATAACTGTTGCTAATTTCCTTTAAATAGTATATAATAGAGTAAATAGGTATGTCTTGATTTAAAAACGAAAGGACTTTTTGATATGAGTTGTAATTTATTGATGACCTTAATGCAGCTTGATATAGGAGGAGCAGAAACCCATGTGGTTGAACTTTCAAAGGAGTTTAAAAACAGAGGGTATAATGTGTTTGTTGCCTCAAACGGAGGAGCATATGTAAAGGAGCTTGAGGATGCAGGGATAAAGCATTTTAATGTTCCTCTTCACTCAAAAAAGCCTGCCGATATGATAAAGGCAAGAAAGCTCTTGAAAAAGATAATAACTGATGAGAAAATAGATATTGTTCATTCGCACACAAGAATTGCGTCCTTTATTCTTGCAGGGCTTAAAAAAAGTATGGGATTTTCTCTTATCACAACTGCCCACTGGGTGTTTGAAACAGGAAAGGGTTTAAAATATCTCACAAACTGGGGAGAAAAAACCGTTGCAGTATCTGAGGACATCAAGAAATATCTTTTGGAAAACTACAAAATTAAGGAAGAGGATATTTTTGTAACCATAAACGGAATTGACACAAAAAAATTCTCTCCTGATGTTGACAAAACTGAGGTTATGAAAGAGTTTGGACTTAGTGAAGAGGACAATGTAATTGTCTACATAAGCCGACTTGACGAAGACAGAAGTTTAGTTGCAAAACAATTAATCGAGGCGATGCCAAAACTCTCAAAATTAGTAGAGAATTTAAAGGTTTTAGTTGTAGGTGGCGGAAATGACTATGAAAATGTTTCAAAACAGGCAAAACAACTAAATGACGAGCTTGGATATGAGGCAGTTATCCTAACAGGTCCGAGAATAGATATTAATAAATTAATTGCTCCTGCAAAGCTTTTTGTCGGAGTTTCAAGGTCTGCGCTTGAGGCGATGGCAGAGAGTAAGCCTGTTATAATTGCAGGTAACGAGGGTTATATCGGTCTGTTTGATGAAGATAAATTGCAGGTTGGTATTGACACTAATTTCTGTTGCAGAGGTTGTGTAGAGTCAACTTCGGAGCAGTTGGCAAATGATATCGGAGCATTCTTCGGAATGTGGGATGAGGATGTTGAAAAGCTTGCTGAATTCGGTAGAAATCTGATACTGTCAGATTATTCAGTCAAGAGAATGGCAGACGATACCGAAAAAGCATATATGGAGTTAAAAAAGATATGACAGATATTTTGTTACTCGGTTACTACGGTTTTAAAAACAGTGGTGACGATGCATTGTTGTTATCTATAATTCAACAGCTAAAAAAGACTAATAATAGTCTTTCTCTTGGTGTGCTTTCTTTTAATCCTCGAGAAACAAAGGAGCAGTTTGGAATTGATGCAGTTGACAGAAATAACATTTTATCTGTGATAAAAGCAATCAAATCAGCAAAAATGCTGGTAGTTGGCGGAGGGACTTTAATTCAGGACTCAACAAGCACAAAGTCACTTATATATTATCTTGCAGTAATCAAGATAGCTCAAGCTTTTAAAAAGAAAGTTATGCTTTATGCAAATGGAATAGGACCTATCAAAGAAGAAAATAGAAAAATCACAAAAAGAATAATTAATAAGGTTGATGTGATAACTTTACGAGAGCAATTATCCTTAGAGGAGCTAAAAAAAATCGGAGTGGACAAGCCAAAAATTATTGTCACAGCCGATTCTGTATTTGGAATTGATTATGAAAAAAAACCAAAAAATCAAGAAAAACAATATCAGCTTGTGTCGGTGAGAAGCCACAAAAATTTATGCGAGAATTTTTGTTCTGATATTGCAAGGCTTTGTGACAAGATGTATGAAGAACATAATATTTCTACTGTTTTCATTCCGTTTCAAAAGAAGAATGATTTGGAAATAACCGAAAAAATCAGGAATTTGATGAAGAGTGAGTCAGAGGTTTTTGATACTGAATGTAACTTTTCCGATTTGATGTCGCTTATGGAAAATGCAAGACTTTGTATTGGTATGAGATTACATAGCCTTATATATTCTGTGATTTCAAAAATTCCTTGTGTGGGACTTGTTTATGACCAGAAGGTTAAAGCCTTTATGGATTATATCGGACAGAAGAATTATCTTGATGCACACAGTTTAAATTATCGGGATTTAATGGAAAAAGTTGATTATGCATTGGAAAATGATGAGGAAATAAAGGAAGAACTTGAAAATAAGAGTTTAGAATTAAGAGAATTATCTCAAAAGAATGCACAAATTGCTATTGAGCTTCTGAAAGGATAGAACAATGTCAAATAAAATGTTAAAGACAGCAGGTTTTATGACCATTGCAACCTTGCTTGCCAAGGTGTGTGGAATGGGAAGAGATATGCTGATTGCAGCATATTTTTCAACAGGATATGTAGGCGATGCATATATGACTGCGACCAAATTACCAACGATGCTTTTTGATTTGGTTATAGGCGGAGTTATAACTGCGTCTTTTATCCCTGTGTTCACGGGTGTAATGGGAAAAGACGGAAAAGAAAAAGCATTTGATTATGCAAATAAGTTTATAGGCTTGGTTTTGTCAATAACAGTTTTGATTGCTGTTATCGGAATAACCTTTTCCGAAAGCTTAATTGGGTTATTGGCGCCTGAATTTGATGCACAAACGGCGGGACTGGCAAGCGAATTATCAAAGATAATGTTTCCTATGATAATTTTCACAGGACTTGCGTTTTCTTTTGTAGGAATTTTGCAATCAAACGGAGAATTTAATATTCCTGCAATGATGAGCCTTGTGTCAAATCTGGCAGTAATAGCATATTTTCCGTTATTTGGCAAGAGGTTTGGAGTTCACGGATTGTCAGTTGCAATGCTTGTTGCGTGGAGCTTACAGGTTATAATCCAGATACCTGCACTAAAGAAGACAGGCTATAAATTCAGACCATCACTAAGATTATTTAATCAGGATATAAAACAAACCTTGCTTTTAGCAGGACCTCTTTTGATAAGTACATGGGTGCAACCCCTGTATTCGGTGGTAAACACACGAATTGCATCGGGAATTTCGGGTGGAGTGACAATGCTTGAATATGCAAACAGACTATATACAGTTATGGTCGGAGTGTTTTCATTTGTTGTGACAAATCTTGTTTTTCCAAAGCTTTCAAAAAGCAATTCGGAAAATGATAAGCAAGAAGCAACTAATCTTTTAGTCACATCAATCAAGGTGATTTTTATAGTTATTCTGCCGATTATGACAGGCTTTATCCTGCTTTCAAGACCAATCACAGGTGTGATATATGAGCACGGAAACTTCAATTCAACCGATGCGGCGAAAACCGCAATGGCACTATCCTGCTACTCGGTTGGCATGCTCGGCTTTTCAATAAATGAGATATTATCAAAGGCATTTTTCTCTCAAAGAAACTCAAAAACGCCTATGTATAATGCAATAATAAGTATGGTAATCAATATAATTTTAGCATACTCATTGTCTATGAGACTTGGCATAAACGGACTTGCATTAGCAACTGCAGGTGGCTCTGTAACCAATGCAATTTTAAACTATATATGTATGCGAAGAGAGAGTGGAAAGCTATTTAATAAATCGGATGTATTAAGTATTTTAAAGACGATTGTAAGCACAGTAATAATGGGAATATGTGTATTTTTTACTTATAATTATTTAAAGAATATTGTTGATAAAAACACATTAGGCTGGTTAATCTGTTGTATTGCATCAGGGGTGGTTGGCGTTATAAGCTATGCAATCAGCTGTATTTTGCTTGGTGTTGACGAGATTAAAATGTTGATTAAAGAAAGGTTATAATATGAAAAATAGTGCAATAATTAAATTTTTCACATTTATGATAGGTAGGCTTTTAGCTATCTATAACGATAGCATATTGGAAAAGCTTATAGATTCAGTATGCAACTTTTTTAAAGAAAAGGCAAAGGGCAGTATATTTTGTAAGTTTATGGCCGATAGCGAAAAGTCAGGAAACTACTGGAAAAACAGCTTTGTTTTTAAAGCTATATCATCAAATGTGAGATTTGTGCTTTCTTTGGGTAACAAATTTAAGTCATCTTTAATGAATAGCAAAATAGTAGCATTTCTTGACAATATTTTAAATATTTCTATAAAAGATTATTCAAAATTATCAGCAGCCATCATTCTTGGCTCTTTGGTGGGAATGGCTTTAAACAGAGGGTTCGACAGAATTAATATAATTTTAGTTGTGCCTTTGGCATTAATTACTATATTAACGGCTTTTATTCCGGGAACAATAAAATCTGTTTGTTCATCAAGTGTGGTAGTTAAAATTTTCGCAAGCCTTTTTAACAGATATTCAGTTGATACCGAGGAAAATCCGATACATAAGCTTAAAAATTTAAAGTCTGTTATGGCTTTGTTGTTTGTTGTCGGAATTATTGGTGGTATGATTTCTTTTGTAAAATTTATAATTGCAATTTTTGCAGTTATAGTTGTTCTTTTAATACTGAATAATACAAAAATCGGAATTTTCTTAACAGTAATTTTAGCGCCAATTATGCCAACAATGGTTTGCGCCGGTATAGTTCTTTTGACAACTGTTTCATATTATATAGGCTTAATGCTCGGTCGTGAAAAAAGCTATAAGGTATCTCAGTCAGGCGCCTTTATAATCGGATTTTTAGCAGTTGCATTCTTTTCCTCAGTAACGAGCTTTAACATTTCAAAAAGTGTGCAGTCATTTGCCTTGTATTTTGTTTTCGCACTTTCATATTTTTTAATAGTTAATAATATCAAAACAAAAAATCAATGGTATAACCTTGTTGTTGTATCTGTTTTAGCAGGACTTTTAGTCGGTCTTTACGGAGTTTATCAGAACTTTTTTGTGACTGCAACAGATACAAGCTGGATTGATGAGGATATGTTTACAGGCATAAAAACAAGGGTTTATTCAACCTTTGACAATCCGAATGTCTTGGGACAGTATCTTGTAATGTCAATTCCTGTTGCTTTCGCACTTATGTGGAGTGAAAGAAAAATATGGGCAAAGACATTCTATCTCGGAGTTACAGCTGTGATGGGAGCCTGCCTCATTTTTACCTGGTCAAGAGCCGCATGGATTGGAATAATACTTGCAATTGGCTTTTATATGGTTATGAAGGACAGACGATGGTCAGCACTTTTGGTAGTTGCACTTTTGATTATGCCATTTGTTCTGCCTGAGAGTATTTTATCAAGAATAACAAGTCTTGGAAATATGAAAGACTCATCAACTGCATATCGGTTTTCGGTGTGGCTGTCCTCATTGAGAATGGCAGGAGATTATTGGTTGTCAGGTATAGGACTTGGTGCAGGAGCGTTCGAGAGAGTTTATCAGAAATATGCCCTAAACGGAGCAGGCTTTGCCTTGCACGCCCATAACTTTTATATTCAGCTTGTGGTTGAGATGGGTATTTTGGGAATTGTCCTCTTTGCAATGATGATAATTTCAACATACAGAAAAATAATC
Organism: Clostridia bacterium; assembly: GCA_017521775.1. Lineage (GTDB taxonomy): Bacteria > Bacillota > Clostridia > UBA1381 > UBA1381 > RGIG1988. The sequence continues at coordinate 15,202 of JAFXBO010000118.1, forward strand.
TCTATTAAGGAGAAAAAATCAGTCAATTATAATGTTGCACTTGCAATGGGAGGAGCAATTCTGGGATATTTGTTCCAGGGTGTTGCAGAAAATCTGTGGTATAATTACAGAATGATTTTGTTGTTCTTCATATATCTCGGAATTTTAAACAGTGGAGCAAACCTTGCAGGCAGTAAGCCTGTTTGCACAATCTCTGCAGATGGAATAAAGGAGTGAGAATTGTGATAAAACTTATTCATATAATCACCGATACAAATATCGGCGGAGCAGGTGTTTGGGTGCTTAATTTTTTAAAAGCCTTTGACCGTGAGAAATATGAAGTTCTTGTAGCGTTGCCCACAAAATCGTTATTAATTCCTAAAATAGAAGAATTAGGGATAAGAGCGTGCGAAATTCCTGATATTGCGGATAAATCCTTTTCAAAAGAGGGTATAAAGGAATTTATAAAGCTTTTCAAAAGAGAAAAGCCTGATATTGTTCATTGTCACGCAAGCCTGTCGGCACGAATTGCTTCAAAAATGCTTGGCATAAAAACTGTTAACACTCGTCATTGTCTGGAAGAGAGAAAGAGTGGCTTAAAAAAGATTATATATAGTCTAGTTAATAATAGCTTAAGCGATATAGTTATCGGAGTTTCAAAGGCTACTTGCGAAAATCTTCTGGCTGACGGAACAAATAAGAAGAAAATAAGACTGATATATAACGGAGTAAATCCGTTGGAAAAACACGACAAAAACCAAATAAAAAAGGAATTTGGAATAGACGAGGATAATATTGTCGTGGGGATTGTTGCAAGACTTGAAGAGGTCAAAAACCACGAACTGTTCTTTAGGGCAGGAAAAATTCTGTTAGAAAAGTATGATAATGTAACGCTTTTTGTTGCAGGAGAGGGAACACAAAAGGAAAAGCTTCAAAAACTATGCGACGAACTGTCAATTTCCGACAGAACAATCTTTTGTGGGTACCAAAAGGATGTTTCAAGAATTATGAATATAATTGATATCAACTGCCTGACCTCTCATAAGGAGGCATTAAGCCTATCGCTGATTGAGGGTATGACCTTGGGAAAGGCTTGTGTTTCCACAAAATCAGGAGGTCCCTGTGAGGTCATCAAGGATGGAGAAACAGGACTTTTAGCAGATAGCAATGCAGAAGATTTTGCACGAAAAGCTTCCTATTATATAGATAATCCTTCTGAAAGAGAAAAAGCAGGAGAAAAAGGAAGAGAAAGAAGCGATAGAATTTTTTCAATAAACAAAATGACAGAGGCTCTTGATAAGGTATATGAAGAGCTGATAAAAAGGAGATAAGCCAAATGAAGATAATGGATGAAAAAGGAAGACTTTTCGGAGTACTGAATATAATTGATTTATTAATCATATTGTTTGCAGCAGCTATAGTATCGGTTGTGATAATGTTCTTGTCAGCAAACTCAACTATTAATAAAGCCCAGACAGAAAGCAAAATAACAATCGAAGTTCTGGCAGTTGAGAAAGACTTGTGCGATGCAATGAAGGTTGACAAAAAGATTTACGACAGAGTGCAGAACAAATCATTAGGCACTTTGGTTGATGTAAGAGTTAAGCCTGCAGAAGAATATAACACTTCATTGCTGACTGGTGAACACATAAAATCTGCTGTTCCACAAAGGTATAATGTTGAACTTGATATTAATACTCAGAGCAGTGAAGATTTGTATGTCGGAAAGATAATGAGTGTTGAAACAAAGGATTTCACAGCAGCAGGATATATAATCAAAAAGGAAGCAGGGGAGTAATATAATGAAGATAATAGATGAAAAAGGAAGACTTTTCGGAAAAATAAATCTTATTGATTTAATCATTGTTGTTGCAGTTATTGTTTTGTCGGTTGCAACAGTTGTCAAGTTCAGAACGAGCGACTCGTACTTAAGTAAAGGAAGAACTCTGGAATACACAATGCTGATTGAAAATGTCAGACAGGCGACAGTTGACGCAGTGGGACAGCAAACCGAGGGACTTGTTGACTATGAAAGCAAAAAGGAAATAGGGAACATAGTTGACTATAAGGTTATGGAGGCAAGCGAGGTTGAACTGATGTCTGACGGAACATATAAAAATGTTAAGTATAAGGACAAGTTCGATGTTTTGTTGACTGTTCAGGTCGGTGGCACAGAAACCGAAGATAATTACTACACTTTGTCAGGCAAAAAAATTGTTGTTGGTGACGAGATAGCAATAAATAATGGATATGTAGGCACACATGCAATAGTCAAGAGTGTGAGGACGATAGAGGAATAATGAAAAATTCATTTGAATATTCGCTTGACAATAAACGATATCACACCTGGAACTATCATTTAATGAACAAATTTGGCGAAAAGGTTTTCAAGGTCAGCTTAAATGCAGGATTCACCTGTCCCAATATAGACGGAACAAAAGGCTATGGCGGATGCATCTATTGTTCAGATGCAGGTAGTGGAGATTTTGCAGGCAATCCCTGTGACAGTGTTTTAGAGCAGTTTGAAAAGGTCAAACTAAAGATGCACAAGAAATGGGAAAAGGCAAAATACATACCATACTTTCAGGCACACACAAACACCTATGCGCCAGTAGAGGTTTTAAAAGAAAAGTTTGAGCCTGTGTTAGCGCAAGACGGAGTTGTGGGCTTAAGCATAGCAACCCGAGCCGATTGCTTGTGTGATGATGTTATAGAATATCTTTGTGACTTATCAAAAAGAACATATTTAATAGTAGAGTTAGGATTGCAGACAATCTTTGATAAAACAGGTGAGCTTATAAACAGATGCCATACCTACAAAGAATTTCTGGATGGATACAAAAAATTAACCGATAGAGGAATAAATGTTTGTGTTCACCTGATTATAGGACTTCCTGGTGAAGATAAGAAAATGATATTAAAAAGTGTCAAAGAGGTTGCAAAATTAAAACCCCACGCAGTTAAATTGCATTTACTACATATATTGAAAGGCACTCGTCTTGCAAAAATGTATGAAGATAATGAATTTAGGGCTCTTACAAGAGAAGAATATGTCGATATAATAGTGGATGCATTGGAAATTCTGCCAAAAGAAACGATAATCCAAAGGCTGACAGGCGATGGAGCAAAGGATTCTCTTATTGCACCATTATGGAGCTTAAAAAAGTTCTGTGTACTGAATGAAATAGATAAAGAGATGGTAAGAAGAAATTCTTATCAGGGGTGTAAATGCACAGAATAACCAATATTATTTCAAATTACACAACAAAGCGTAAAAAAAATCGCAATAAATATAAAAAAATATCAAAAATAAATAACCCACTTGACAAAACATCCCAAAAATAGTACAATAAAGTGTAATTGTGCAAGGTCATTTATTAACCCAAAATGACCGATTTATTTCAAAGGTGATACAGGATTATTTTGCGGATATTACTGTTTTATCAGAATATTACAGCATTGTTTTTCTATATCGCCAATTTTACAGTTGTGTTACAACTGCAAAAAGTGCATTGACTATAACATATTCCTGTGTTATAATCAATCCATAATCAAGATAACTAATAGTGTCTTGATGCACAAAGTGGAAGGCTCGCAGAGAAAGGGTGCGTTCCGACCAATTAGAATATTTCCCTTTCAGTAAAAATTTTAAGGAGGTTTTAAGATTATGAAAAATTATCTTAAAAAGGCAATCTCTGCTGTTATCGCTTTAGCACTTGCTGCAAGCATCGTTCCAGCTTCTTTTGCTGCTAACGTTGTTTTGACAGACGTTGCAGATACAGCAGACTACGCAACTGCTGTTAAGACATTAGTTGCATTGAAAGTTGTTAATGGTTATGAAGACAATACTTTCTTACCAGATAACAAAATCACAAGAGCTGAAGCTTCAAAGATTATCGTTGCTGCTCTTAACGAAACAGCTTCTGCTGAAGCTATGAAGGGTGCTACAAAGTTCTCTGATATAGCTGCTAAGCATGAGTGGGCTACAGGTTACATCAACAAGGGTGTATCAATGGGCTACATCAATGGTATGGAAAACAACACATTCCAACCAGACGGCAATGTTACATATGCACAAATCATTAAGATGATGCTTTGCGCAATGGGTTATGAAGATTACGCTGCTTCTTTAGCTGAACAGTACAACTACACAGGCGCTAACTGGTATATTCCTTATACACAGCTTGCTGCTGATGCTGGTATAACAGACGGTGTTTATGCTGCTCCTAACGAAGCTGTAACAAGAGCTCAGGTTGCTCAATTGGTTTACAATGCAATTAAAGCTCCTGTTGTTAAGAATGTAGGCGTTTCTTACACAGATTCAGGTAAGATCGTTCCAAAAATTCAAATCCAAGATGGTGTTCAATCAACATACTTCAAGTCAATCTTGACAGAAAAGTTTGATGCTTACTATGTTGAAGGTTATGTAATGGATACATACAAGACAAATCCTGCAAACCTTGAAGCTGACGAAGTTAAATTCGGTATTGCTAAGTCAAACAAATATGATAATGAATCAGTTGAATTGGCAACTCCAGTAAGAGATATGGCAAGCGTTACTGTTACTCTTGATGCTGTTAATGTTGGTGATACAGATGCTGCTAACAACATCAACGTATATGCATCAGCTATCGTTATGGTTAACGAAGAAGATGAATGGTCATTCATTAGCTTTACTCCATCAGGAAAGAACAAGACAGTTGAACTTGATGCTGCTTTATTGACAACTGGTACAGGTACAAATGTATTGTGGTTCTGGACAGATGATACACAAAAGAAGTCAGTTGATTACAAGCTTTATGCTACAGCAGATGTTTATGTAAATGGCTTTAATGCTGGTAAGATAAATGATGATGCTGACGGAGAAGGTGCAGGAACAGAAACTGTACTTGAAAAGTATGTAACAAGCTTAGACAACGGAAAGATTACACTTGTTGACACATATAAGACAGATGGCGAATATGACAAGATTTATGTAAATGCTTATGCAAGAGACATGGTTACAGCTATCTCAGGTGATGAAATCATCATGACAGCTACAACTTTGGATCTTGACAAAGAAGCTAATGAAGATTTAGAATATCACATCTACTACAATGGCGAAGAAATCGCTATCAGCGATCTTAAGGAAGACGACGTTCTTTCAATCGCTTATGATATCAAAGGTGATGTTGATGATTCAAACTATTATGAAATCTACGTTTCAAGAGATACAGTTACAGGTACATTGAAGAGAAAGCCAGATATGGCTGCTACAATCGATGATACAAAGTATGAGTTCGTTACAGAAGGTGAATATCTTGCATTTGATGCTAACCTTGGTGACAAAGTAACATTGTATCTTGACTACTTTGGTGATATCTATGATTGGGAAGTTGATGTAACATCAGTTAACTGGGGTATCGCAGATAAGTTCAGATTAGGTTCATCAGACGATGAATATAAGTTGACAATCTTCACAGCAGAAGGCACAACAAAGTCATACTTCTTCGATTCAAAGAATGGTGTGGTTAAGGTTGACGGTACTGCTATTGAAGTTGGAGCAGGAAAAACTTACACATCTTATAATGCTGCTCTTACAGCTCTTGTTTATGCTGAAGGTTCAACAAAGAATGCTATTGAAGACCGTGTAATTCAATATAAGGTTAAGGCTTCAACAGGTAAGCTTTCAGAAGTTAACTTCATTACTGCTGCTACAGGTAATGGTGATACAGCAACAGCTTACGATGCTGCAAGAAGCAAGATCGGTGCTATCAGATTGAGCGCTGCAACAAAGATTGTTGATGCTTGTGAATGGGCTGACGATGTTCTTTCTATAGCTACAATTGATTCACTTGTTAACAAAGTTGAATATGTATCTTATGCTTATGGTGACAAGATTAACAATGCATATCCATTCGTTGTTGTAACAGCTGGTGAAGCTCCTTACACACTTGACACAAGATTTGCAGTTGTAACAGAAGACGGTGCAGTTCCTGTATTGGTTGAAGACGAAGAAGGTTTCTTTGAAATCGAAGTATTGTATGGTGAAAACGATGTTACAACACTTATCGCAACAGACGATGATGAAACCGAACTTAAGGCTCTTAAGGCTGGCGATGTAATATTCTTTACAACTAACGCTGCTGGTCAGGTTGAAGATATCGATGTAATCTTCCACTTTGCTGCTGGAATTCCATCATATGCTGATTTAGCAACAGCTTCATTGGCTAATGGTAATGAAGATAACAATGTATCAGGTATCACAATCACATCAACAGGTGATAACTTCGGTACAGGCGTATTCACACAGGATTGGGATGCTGCAGCTACAGATAAGGTTAAGCTTGTATACGGACCTATCGCTGAAGTATCAAAGAATAGCATTTCATTCGCTAAGGTTGTTGACGGTGAAACAGACCTTGTTGCAGATGTACAAGAATATGATATAGCTCCTGAAATCAATGTTTATAAGTATGACTTTGGTTCAACTGCTAAATTCAAGTTCAGTGCTACAACTAAGACAACAGGTGCTGCTATCCAGCCATCAAGATTCCTTACAAAGTTGATTCAAGAGAACGACGATGTAATTGATTGGGACGATGCAACAGCTAAGCACAACGAAAAGGCAAACTTTGCATTCGCATTGGTTGTTGAAGACGAAGTTGTTGATATCTTTGAATTCATTGCTGGTTAATTAGTTATTAACTTAAAAATTAAAGAACTGACCTTTTTGGTCAGTTCTTTTTTGTTCTTTTTTTATTTAAAAAAATTGAAAAAATCTTAAAAAAACCCTTGACAAACACTTTTAAATGTGTTATTATTATTAAGCTGTCTCTGAGATAGCAATTGTACATTGAAAAATGGACAAAACAAACTGAAAGATTTAATAAGTATGTTTTGTCGTTTTCAATACACAATTCCGTGCTAACGCACAAAATTGTACATT
>JAFXBO010000119.1 GCA_017521775.1 Clostridia bacterium
CTAAGTTGATGGATGCTACAAAGTTAAATGAGGATTTTTTTGATAAGTTTGACAAGGTGTTGGCAGATGTTCCGTGTTCAGGCTATGGTATTATAAAAAGAAAGCCTGATATAAAATGGAAAAATGAAAATATTGATGAAATTTCTAATATCTCAAAAGAAATTTTGACAAATGCATCTAAATATGTTAGAATTGGTGGAGAGATAGTTTTTTCTACCTGCACAATCAATAAAGAAGAAAATGAAATAAGATTGAAAGAGTTTTTAAAAGAGAATAAAAACTTTGAAGTTATAGATATAGGTGATAAGCTTCCTGAAAAATTAAGACATTCGACAACAAAAGATGGTTATGTCACCTTCTATCCGAATGTTGACGGAATTGATGGATTTTTTATAGCAAAAATGAAAAGGTGTAGCTGATGTTAGATTTAAGGAGTATGGAATATGGTGAACTTGAAGCTTTTTTAATGGAGCTTGGTGAACCGAAATTCAGAGCAAAACAAGTTTTTTCCTGGCTGATGCAAGGAGTTGACGATATCTCTGAAATGACTAATATTTCAAAAAAGACAAAAGAACTCATTTTAGAAAAAGCCTATATTTCAAGATTAAGAATAAGAGAAAAATATATTTCAAAGCTTGATGGAACAGTTAAATATCTGTTTGAACTTGATGATGGAAACTGTATTGAAACTGTTGTTATGGAATATAAGCATGGTTTGAGTGTCTGCATTTCATCACAGGTGGGATGCAGAATGGGATGTGGATTTTGTGCATCAACCATCGGTGGTTTATACCGAAGCCTTTCTGCAGGCGAAATTTTAAATCAGGTTATCTATGCTCAAAAGGATATTGGAAAAAGAATAAGCAATATTGTTATGATGGGTATTGGAGAGCCGTTGGATAATTATGATAATGTTATTAAATTTTTGCATAATGTAAACCATCCTGATGGTCTTAATATTGGATATAGACATATATCGTTATCAACCTGTGGATTGGTTGATAAAATAAGAAAATTAGCTAATGAAAATTTACCGATTACATTATCCGTCTCACTTCATGCACCAAACAATGAAATAAGAGATAAAATTATGCCTGTTAATAAAAAATATAGGGTTGAAGAATTGATAGAGGCGTGCAGAGAATATATAAAAATAACAAACAGGAGAATTAGTTTTGAATATTCTTTGATTGCAGGAGTGAATGACAGTGAGGAAAATGCATACGAGCTTGCAAAACTATTAAAGGGAATGTTATGTCATATCAATTTGATTCCTGTTAATCATGTTGAAGAAAGAGAATTTTATAAAGGCGATGCGTTGAGCATAAGAAATTTTCAGGATAAGCTTATGAGTCTTGGAATGAATGCAACTGTGCGTCGTGAGTTGGGTAGTGACATTAGTGCTTCCTGTGGACAACTCAGGAAAAAGGTTCTATAGGAATTATTATAAATTGTAAAAAAAGAAGGTGAGGGAAATGGGGCTTGCCGCCAAAAGCGACATTGGAAAGCACAGAAAGAAAAATGAAGACAGTTTCTTTAAGTACCTGAATGAAAAGGTTACAGGTGGAATGGTTGCCGATGGTATGGGAGGCCACAATTCCGGAGAAATTGCAAGCAAAATGATGTGCACAATAGTCAAACAATATATCATATCTGAATATGATCCAAGTATGGATTATATGGAAATGGCAGAACTCATAAGAGCTGCATTTGCAGAAGCAAATCTCGAAATATACCGTGCCTCATCTATTAAGGAAAATGAGGGTATGGGAACAACTGCAACGTTGGCATTTATATATGATGGAAAACTGATAACTGCTCATGTCGGTGATAGCAGATGCTATAAAATCACAAAGGATAGTATAGAACAACTCACAACTGACCATTCGTTTGTAAATGAGCTTGTTATGAGTGGACAGATATCGGAATCTGATGCATACGACCATCCCAAGAGAAATCTTATAACAAGGGCAGTCGGAATGGATATATCAATCAAGGTTGATATGGATATACAGACATATATGGGAGAGACAATACTTATTTGCAGTGATGGATTATCGAATATGATTTCGGATGAACAAATATTTGAAACCATAAATGCGTGTGAAGAGCTTGAAGAAGCAGTTGAAAAGATGATTGAATTAGCTAACAAAAAGGGTGGTAGTGATAATATCACCGTTGTGGCTTTTAATAACTGAAAGGAGTAGCCGAAATGGACGGTTTGAATTTAGTTGGGAAGGTAATCAATGAAAGATATGAATTACAGGAGATTATAGGCTGTGGAGGAATGGCTGTTGTCTATAAGGGCTTTGACAGATTAATGAACAGATTTGTTGCCTTTAAGCTCCTTAAGGAGTCTTTAAAGTATGATGATGAAATCGTTGAAAAATTCAGTGCAGAAGCAAAAGCATCTGCAGGTCTTTCTCATCAGAATATTATAACTATTTATGATGTTGGTCAGTATGAGGGACTTGGTTTTATAGTTATGGAATACATTGACGGCAAAACCTTAAAAGAATACATAAATGAAAATAAGCCTGTTAAATGGCAGACTGCCTGTGAAATTGCAATACAGATTGCAGACGCTCTTTCAATCGCACACGAGCATGGAATAATTCACCGTGACATAAAGCCGCATAATATCTTAATTAATAAAGAAAATGTTGCCAAAGTTGCAGATTTTGGAATTGCAAGGGCAGTGAGCTCAGAAACAGTTGTTGCAGGTGGTTCTGCACTTGGTTCAGTTTATTATATATCACCTGAACAGGCAAGAGGTGGATATGTTGATGCAACATCCGATATATATGCACTTGGTGTTGTATTATATGAAATGTTGACAGGTGCATTGCCTATTGATGGGGATAATGCAGTATCAATAGCTTTAAAGAAGCTTGAAGAAGAGCCAGTTAATCCGAAAGTAATTAATCTTGACATTCCTCAGGAGCTTGATGCAGTAGTAATGAGGGCTATTGCAAGGGAACAACACTTAAGATATAAGACAGTAAATGAATTTATGGCTGACTTGAAGGAGCTTTTGAATGGGGACAATATGCATATAATCCCTTCAAAAATAGCAAATGAGCCTGAAAAGAAAAAGAACAGAAAGAAATCATCAAATTCATTTAACCCTATTATAGCATCGTTTGTTTTAATAGTTCTCTTGGCAATCGGCACATTTTTATTGGTAAATAGTGGTGGAAAGGAATACATAGTTCCTGATTTAATGGGATTAACACTTGAAGAAGCTGTTGAAAAGGTAGAAGGTACTGAATTCACTATTGATGAAGAGGCTATACTTTATGAGGTTTCAGAAGAGCACGAAGAGGGAAAGATTTTCAATCAGGATCCTGGTGCAAATCAAAGTGTTAAGAAAAATAAGAAGATTAAATTAAAAATAAGTTCAGGAGCAACTGAGGGTAATATTATTGTTCCAAAGGTTCTTGATGCAGATGTAAATCTTGCAAAGGAATTGCTTGATGCAAAGAAACTAAGCTATCAAATAATTGAGAGCGAAGGAGAAGAAGCACAACTCAATAAGGTTATTAAGCAAACTCCACAGGATGGAACAAAGGTTTCAGAAGGCTATACAGTCATTCTTCATGTTTGCACAAAGGTATTTGAAAACAGTGAGGTTGAGGTTCCTTCATTAAATGGATTGACCCGTTCACAAGCTGAGAAAGAGTTAAAGGAATTCGGTCTTGCTCTTGGAAATACAAAGAAAGAATTTTCAGATAAGGAAAAAGGAACTGTAATTTCACAATCTCCAAAATCAGGTGATACAGTAACAAGAGGAACAAGTGTTGATATTGTGATTTCTGATGGAAAAGAAGTTCAAACTGAACAAACTCCAGAGAACAATCCTCCATCAACCGGTACACAACAGGGTGAAATGAAAAGAAAAACATTAACAATCAGTATTCCTGAGTCAGCAAAGGACCCTGCACAAATCAGAGTTCTTGCTAATGGTAAGGAAATTCATAATCAATCACACTCAAAATCAGAGGGCAAGGTAGATATATTAGTTCAGTCTCAAAAAGATGCTGAGGTTGAGGTATATATTGACGGAGAGTTAATGGTACATAAGGTAATCGAATTTAATTAATAAAAAAAGCAGGGAATAAATTCCCTGCTTTTTACATATTTTGTCTTCCTTCAAGTGCTTTTATCAATGTTATTTCATCTGCATATTCCAAATCTCCTCCAACAGGAATTCCATGAGCAATTCTTGTGACCTTAACCCCCATAGGAGCTATGAGTTTTGAAAGATAAACTGCAGTAGCAGTTCCGCTTACAGTTGGGTTTGTTGCCATTATAATTTCTTTCACATTGGAATCAAGTCTTAACAAAAGCTCATTAATTTTTAAATCATCTGGAGATATGCCGTCCATAGGAGATAATGCTCCGTGTAAAACATGATAGAGTCCATTGTATTCCTTTGTCTTTTCAATTGCAATTACATCCTTTGGATTTTCGACAACGCAAATAATAGAATTGTCTCTCTTTGATGATGAACAAATTCTGCAAGGAGTGACATCTGTGAGATTCTGGCACACAGGACAAAAACAAATGTTATCCTTTGCAACCAATATTTTATTTGTCATTTCGATAACACTTTCCTTTGGCATATTATCAAGAATATGAAAGGCAATTCTTTCTGCACTTTTTCTACCAATACCAGGCAATTGCGCATAGCTTTCAATTAAATCTTCGATTAACGGAGGAAACATCTGAAAATACCTCTTTTATCAGAATAATCCAGGGATATTAAGTCCACCTGTTATTGCATTCATTCCCTCAGACATCATATCGTCAGCCTTTTTAATAGCATCGTTTACTGCGACCATAATCAAGTCCTCAAGAGTTTCAACATCATCAGGATCAACTGCCTCAGGCTTAATTTTAACTGAAAGCAATTCCTTTTTACCATTTATTTC
>JAFXBO010000120.1 GCA_017521775.1 Clostridia bacterium
AACATACATCCGGCCAGTAAAGCCACACCGTAAATCATAATATCCGTCCTTTCAATTTCATATGATGTTTATGTAAAAAATCTATATTTTTATTATAACATAGTTATCCATTCATTTCAAGCAGTTTTTCATTACATATATTTTTCCATGATATTACAAAAAAAAGAACAGATAAACGCTTTTATCTGTTCTTTCCAATTAATTATTCAAAAACTTTTCTGCGTTTTTAATAGCTTTTAATACCATTTCTTCTGCAGGTCCACCAATAATATTTCTTCCGTCAACACAGGTTTTCATACTTATTGCTTTATAAATATCTTCTTCGATGATATCTGAAAACTCCTTCATTTCTTCAAGAGAAAGTTCATCAAGACTTATTCCCTTTTCAATGCATCTATATACCATTCTTCCTGAAACTCCGTGTGCTTCACGAAATGGCATACCTTTTTTAACAAGATAATCAGCCAAATCGGTAGCATTTGTAAATCCACCTTTAGCACCCTTCAGCATCACATCTTTATTAATCTTCATTGTTGCAATCATATCACCAAAAACAGGCAAGCACAATTTAACAGTGTCAACTGCATCAAATATAGGCTCCTTATCCTCCTGCATATCCTTGTTATATGCAAGTGGTATTCCTTTCATTGTTGTCAACAATCCCATCAAATGACCATAGACTCTTCCTGTTTTTCCTCTGATTAATTCTGCGACATCAGGATTTTTCTTCTGTGGCATAATTGATGAACCTGTTGAGAATGCATCGTCCATTTCTACAAAGGAGAACTCGTGGCTTGACCACAAAATCAATTCTTCACAAAATCTTGACATATGCATCATAATAATTGACAAAACATTCGCAAGCTCAATTGCAAAATCTCTGTCAGAAACTCCGTCTAAAGAATTTTGAGTTATTTCATCAAAGCCAAGCTCATTTTTAACAAATTCCCTGTCTAATGGATATGTTGTTCCTGCAAGAGCACCTGAGCCCAAAGGCATAACACTCATTCTCTTTCTGCAGTCAGAAAGTCTCGATAAATCTCTTTTAAACATTTCAAAATATGCCATTAGATGGTGTGCAAAAGTAATCGGCTGAGCCTTTTGAAGATGTGTATATCCAGGCATAATTGTTTTTGTATTATCCTTTGCAATATCAACCAGAACACTCATAAGATGCTTTAGCATTTCAGCAATTTCAACTGTTTCATCAAGAAGATACATTCTTATATCCAATGCAACCTGATCATTTCGGCTTCTGCCTGTGTGAAGTCTTTTTCCTGCTTCTCCGATTTTCTCAGTTAACAGCTTTTCGACATTCATATGAATATCCTCAGCATCAATATCAAAAACAACTTTTTCTTCTTCAATTTCAACCAAAAGCTCTTTTAAACCTTTAACAATTTTTAATGAATCTTCATTAGGAATTATATTTTGTTTTCCAAGCATTTTTGCGTGTGCAATACTTCCCTCTATATCCTGCTTATACATTCTTTTATCAAATCGTATTGACGAATTAAAGTCATCTACTTTTTTGTCGGTATTTTTCTGAAACCGACCACCCCATAGCTTAGCCATAACATAATCCTTTCTTAAAAAAACTTTTGGTAATTGCAAAACTGCAATTACCAAAGCTGATTATTATTTATCTTCGTTGTTCTTCATCATTGCACGAACCTTTAAAGGTAAACCGAACAAATTGATAAAGCCTTCTGAATCCTTATGTGAATACAACTCGTGGCTATCACCAAAACTTGCAATATTTTCGTTATAAAGTGAGTAATCACTCTTTGCGCCTGCTGGTGTGACACTTCCCTTGTATAGCTTTAATCTCACTTCACCTGTAACTGTTTCTTCCATTTTGTCAACCATTGCAGAAAGTGCCTCGCGAAGTGGTGTGTACCATTTTCCGTCATATACTAATTCTGAGAACTTTATAGCTGCCTGACGCTTGAAGCTTTGAGTATCTCTGTCAAGACATAGATATTCCAATTCTTCCAATGCCTTATAAAGAATTGTTCCACCAGGAGTCTCGTAAACACCTCTTGACTTCATTCCAACCAATCTGTCTTCAACAATATCTGCAATACCGATACCATATGCTCCACCAATTTCATTTAGTTTCTCAACCAATGGTCTTGGAGCCATCTTTTCTCCGTCAATAGAAACCGGAACACCCTTTTCAAAACCGATTGTCACATATTTTGCTTCATCAGGAGTTTTTGATGGAGGAACTGTTAATTTCAACAAGTTATCCAATTGTGGTTCATTTGCAGGGTCTTCCAGATCCATACCCTCATGGCTGATATGCCAGATATTTCTGTCTCTTGAATATAAGTCCTTCTTTGTTACAGGAATTTCAATTCCGTGAGCTTGCGCATAATCAACTGCATCTTCTCTTGACTTGATATCCCAAATTCTCCAAGGAGCTATGATTTTTAAATGAGGAGCCAATGCCTTGATTGTTAATTCAAAACGAACCTGGTCATTTCCCTTACCTGTTGCACCATGACAAATTGCAGTTGCACCCTCTGCCAAAGCAATCTCAACAAGTCTTCTTGCTATGATTGGACGAGCGTGCGATGTACCCAAAAGATATTTTCCTTCATAAACTGCACCTGCTTTTAAAGTTGGGAATATGAAATCTTTTACATATTCATCTCTTAAGTCCTCTATATAGCACTTTGATGCACCTGATTTAATTGCTCTTTCCTCAAGACCCTCTGTTTCTTTTCCTTGTCCGACATCTCCACAAACTGCAATTACCTCACAGTCATAATTTTCCTTTAACCATGAAATAATTATTGATGTATCAAGACCTCCTGAATAAGCCAACACAATTTTTTCTTTTGCCATGTTGCAATTCCTCCTTTTTTGTTGTAAAATATACAATATAGTACTTTAACAAATTATTTTTAATTTATATTGAATATTATACACTATATTTTATAATTATGCAACAGAATAATATGTACAAAAATTATTAAAAAGTGAGGTCGTTTTTTGTGATAATTTTAGGTATTGACCCTGGATATGCTATTGTCGGAGTTGGAGTTATTGAATATATCGGTAATAAATTCAGGCCTATTGAGTATAACGCAATAACAACAAATGCCCATACTCCAACATCCCTAAGACTCAAAACCATATATGATGAGATTAATAAATATCTTGAAAAATACAAACCTGATGCAATTGCAATTGAAGAATTGTTTTTTAATAATAATGCAAAAACAGCTATTGCAGTTGCGCAAGCAAGAGGTGTTTTAATTGTAAGTGCAACAAACAGGGGTATTCCTATATATGAATATACTCCCCTACAAATAAAACAGGCTGTGACAGGTTATGGAAGAGCCGATAAAAATCAGGTTCAGCAAATGGTTAAAATGCTTTTAAATTTAAATGCAATTCCAAAACCCGATGACGCAGCAGATGCTTTAGCAGTCGCAATTTGCCACGCACATTCAGGAGCAATGAATGATAAGCTTGGGCTTAATAAATTATAATGTCACGAACATTTAATAAAATCGTAACCCCACAATAATTGACTATGTATCTGCTATATTGTATCATATAATTAGGTATTTATACATAATTCGTGCTTGTAGAAAGGATATTTTTGAGATGTATTATTATATTAAAGGAAAATATATTACAAAAGGTGATAATTTCGCAGTTATTGAAGCAGGTGGAATTGGATACAAAATATATACTTCTGCAATAAATCTTGAAAAAATGCCTCTACCCAACGAAACATTAATGATGTATACATATTTGTATGTTCGAGAAGATATTCAGGATTTATATGGATTTATTTCAAATGACGAAATAACATTATTTCTTCAGCTATTGTCTATATCAGGCGTCGGACCAAAGGCTGCTCTTGCAGTTATGTCT
>JAFXBO010000121.1 GCA_017521775.1 Clostridia bacterium
TAATATTTCAAAACCATTTTCTTCTAATGCATTTTTAACATCATCAATTCTATCCTCTATTATTCCTGATGTAATAAAAACACCGTCATCAGAAATCACTTGTTTAACCAAGGATAGTGAAGCAATTATAACATCTGCCACAATTTTTGCTAAAACAACATTGTATTTGTTTTTCCTGATATACTGACAAATATCCTCGTCATCAAGAATGTTTCCTGAAATAACATCATATTTTTGAATATCAACATCATTTCTTTTTGCATTCTGATATGCTATGTCAACACAGTTTGGGTCAATATCAACTGCTAAAGCTGATTTTGCACCCAGCATTAAAGAGATAATTGATAAAATACCACTACCACAACCAAGGTCTAATACATTTTTATCTTCATCAATATAATTTTCAAGCTCTTCAATACACAATTGGGTTGTATAATGTGAGCCTGTGCCAAATGTCATACCAGGATTTATATTAAATACAATCTTGTCAGTAGGCTCAGTTAGTTCTTCCCATTCAGGTTTAATTAATATTTTATTTCCAATATTCATAGGATGAAAGTATTTCTTCCAATTATTTGCCCAATCCTCTTCAGATAAGTTTCCTAATGAAATTTCTAATTTTCCATATTCACCATCTGTGTCATATGCTTTCAGATTTTCTATAGCTTGTTTTATTGCTATCAGCATTTCATTTCCTGATGCATTATCACTCACATAGGCCTTAATGCAGGTTTCTTTTTCCTTTTCTTTAATCAAATCTTCATCAACATAATCCCAGAACTGATGATTATTTTCCAAAAAATCTTTGAAATCATTCTCATCTTCAATTTGAAGACCTGTTATTCCAAGTTGATATAAATTACCACATACTGGCTCTATACCTTCTGATGTAGTTGTTATTGATATTTCAATCCAGTTCATATTTCCTCCGATATGTATACTCTCGGACAATCAATTAATCAAGATAATCCTTGAGTTTTTTACTTCTGCTTGGGTGACGCAATTTTCTCAAAGCTTTTGCTTCTATTTGTCTTATTCTTTCACGGGTAACATTAAATTCTTTACCAACCTCTTCAAGGGTTCTTTGTCTTCCGTCGTCTAAACCAAAACGTAGCTTTAAAACCTTTTCTTCACGAGGAGTAAGTGTTTTTAAAACCTCAACAAGCTGTTCCTTTAATAAAACAAAGCTTGCTACATCTGATGGAGCAGGAGCATCATCATCAGGAATAAAATCTCCTAAATGGCTATCCTCTTCTTCTCCAATTGGTGTTTCCAATGAAACAGGTTCCTGAGATATCTTTGAAATTTCTCTTACCTTATCAAGAGGCATATTAAGTTCTTTTGATAATTCTTCAGGAGTTGGTTCTCTTCCCAATTCCTGAACTAATTGTCTTGAAACCCTTACTAATTTATTTATTGTTTCAACCATATGAACAGGTATTCTGATTGTTCTTGCCTGGTCAGCAATAGCTCTTGTTATAGCTTGTCTTATCCACCAGGTTGCATAGGTCGAGAACTTATAACCTTTGGTATAATCGAATTTATCAACTGCCTTAATAAGTCCCAGATTTCCCTCCTGAATCAAATCAAGGAAAAGCATACCTCTTCCAACATATCTCTTAGCAATTGAAACAACAAGTCTTAAGTTAGCCTCTGCCAATTTCTTTTTTGCATCCTCATCGCCTTCAGCCATTTTTTTTGCTAAAGCAGTTTCCTGCTCCGCATCCAAAAGACTTACTTTACCAATTTCCTTAAGA
>JAFXBO010000122.1 GCA_017521775.1 Clostridia bacterium
AAAGGAGGAAAAGCATGCAGATAACCGATATCGAAAAGTTGGTAGATGAATATGGCAAGGATTTGTATAACTTCTCAAGAAAACTTACATATAATGAATTTGATGCTGAAGAGCTATATCAGGATACATTTCTAAAGGTTATGGATGTATATGAAAGAATTGATGAAGAAAACAATCCAAAAAGCTTTTTGATTTCTATATGTATTTCTATATGGAACAATAAAAAGAGAAAATATGCAAGACGAAATCGTATTGCACCAACCGAATATATTGATGAAGATTATAAAAGTAATTCATATAAAAGTGAAGATACTCCTGAATCTGAAATGCTTAAAAAAGAACTTCGCGATTTAATTAATAAAATTGTAAATGAACTTGATGATAAAATGCGAATTCCTTTTCTTCTTTTCTACTATTCGGATATGTCAATTGAAAATATATCAAAAACAATTGATATACCTGTAGGAACTGTTAAAAGCAGATTGCATAATGCAAGAGCGTATGTTAAAAATAAATTGGAGGTGTATGGGGTTGACAGAGTTTGATAATTTGATGAAAGCTTTGGCTGATGAAAAAGAAGTTCCACAGGAACTTAATCTTAAACTTAAGAATAAAATCAGAGCAAAATACAGATATAATAAATTGGTGAAGTCTGTACCTTTGTCAGCAGTTGCCTGTATAGCTGTTGGAATTATTCTTGTGTCATCAGTTAACAGAAACGAAGAAAATTTTGTTGTACCACCACAGGTTGTTTCAGAAACAATAATAAGTGAAGAAATTTTTGTTGAAGATGAACCTGTAATAGCAGATAAAAAAGAAATAAAAGAAAGTAAGAAAGAAAAAGTTAAAAAGTCAGCGATAGTTGAAACCAAAGAAACAGATCCTGCTGATGAACCTGTTAATGACGGAATTGCAGTTGCACAAATTGAGCCAACAGATTTATCCGGAAACGAACCTATGCTGATAAGTGAAGATGCAGCTCCAATGAGCAGGGGAAGAATGATTGAGGAAGATAATATCGGAGAAAGAAGCTTATCATTAATTGAATATTTAGTTAACGATGAAGAAAAGATTTCTTTAGTTTCTCAAAGAATTAAGGATCAAATGCAAAATAATGAGGAAATAGATTATTATGACAGCTTTATCTCTATTTCCGGAAATGAACGATATGATGTGACTGTAGAAAATGAATTAGTTGTTTTCTTTGATGCAGGTGTGGTTGCCCCTGAGGAATTTGGTGAGCAGGCCTTTAATGTTGGAGTTATATATTAATAATAAAAAAAGAGCAAAGATTTTCTTTGCTCTTTTTGGTGCAGGTAACAGGACTTGAACCTGCATGAAATTGCTTTCACATGGACCTGAACCATGCGCGTCTGCCAATTCCGCCATACCTGCAAATGCAATATGTATAATAACATAATATTTATGAAATGTCAATGTTTTAAATATAAGAAATATTTATTGACCAAGCAGTTTTTTTGTGGTAAAATTGTAAAAAAGGAGATGTTTTATGTGAATGTTAGTGATGCAATAAGAAACAGACGAAGTATAAGAAAATACATTGATTACAAAATACCTGATGAAGACATTTATAAGATTTTGGAAGCTGGAATGATGGCTCCAAGTGCTAAAAATACAAGACCGTGGGAGTTTGTTGTTCTAAAGAGTGATAATGCTAAAAATAAAGCGGCCCAAATTCATCCATTTGCAAAACACCTGAAAGAAGCCTCGATTGGAATTTTGGTATGTGCAAATATAGAAAATGAGCTTGTAAGACAAATGGGATATTATCCTCAGGATTGTGGTGCGGCAATTCAGAATATGCTTTTAGAAAGTCTTGAATTAGGCTATGGAAGCTGTTGGTGTGGTTTATATCCATTAGAAGAACGTGTTAAAGATTTTAAGAAAGAGTTTTCATTAGAAACAATTCCTGTTGCGCTTGTTGTTATAGGAAAAGCAGAGGATAAACCAAGTGCAAGGGGTTATTTTGAAGAGAGTAAAGTAAAATATTTATAAATAGAAAAAGGCTTGCCGAATTTGGCAAGCCTTTTTATTGCTTTGTTGGGGAGTGATTAAAGTATTTTTTATATGCGCGATAGAATGCAGAATAATCGGAAAAGCCATATTGAGAAAATACCTTTGTTGGCATAACTCCCATTTCTACTAATTCCTTAACTTTTATGAGTCTTTTTGAGGTAATATAATTCCATACAGTTGTTCCTGTTGATTTTTTAAAAACTCTGCATAATTGTGATTTGCTCAAATAAAATTTTTTACATATATCATCAAGAGATATTTGCTTATCAAGGTTATCCATTATATAATATATTATCTGGTTAATAAGAGTATCATCGTTATAAACTGTGTTAAAATCAGGAGAATTGAAAATGTTCCTGATTTCATTTAAAATTGCAAACAGATTTGTTGCAACAAGAAGCTCATCTTGTTGAGGTGAGTTTATCATATTATGAATTATCTGAAAAAAGAAATCATTTTCAAAATAATGTTTTCTTAAAAGATTTTGTTTCCCCGGACTCCTGTTTTCTATTGGCTCAAGGAGTTTCTTTTCTTTATCTATTTTTTCGATAAAATCTTTCTTAAAATGAATAACATATCTTTCATATGGTTCTACGGGATCTATTTCTATATGATGTGACTCGGTTGTATCCATAATAAGAACATCGCCTTTTTTCAGGTGATAGTCACTGCCTTCAACGTGAAATATTCCTTTTCCTGACACAAAATAACAAATCTCGCAATGATCTGTATGTATGTGAGTTTGATACTCATCCGGATTTGGAGATACTTCTAAAGAATGATAGAAACGAAAGTTTTCTGTTGATATCATATAAAACACCTCATATATATACTATCATACATTGAGAATATTTGCAATATATTTATAAAATTTTAACAATTTAATTGTTATTATTTATATGGTATAATATAGAAAATTATAGTCTAATAGTGACTTAATAAGCAGAAAAAATAGGAGCGTGTTAAATTATGGAAGAAATGATAGCAAAATATGGTGTTGTGCCAGTAGTTGTTCTTAATGATGCAAAAGATGCTGAGCCTTTGGCAGATGCATTGTGTGAGGGTGGACTTTCATGTGCAGAGGTAACATTCAGAACTGCTGCTGCTGAGGAGTCAATTCGTTTGATGGTAAAAGCTCATCCTGAAATGCTTGTTGGTGCAGGAACAATTTTAACAATTGATCAAGTTGACAGAGCTGTTGGTGCAGGTGCTAAATTTATTGTCAGCCCTGGTTTTGACCCTGAAATTGTTGATTATTGTTTATCAAAAAATATTCCTGTTTTCCCTGGTTGTGTAACTCCATCAGAGGTTGCTCAGGCAGTTAAGAGAGGATTGAAGGTTGTTAAGTTTTTCCCTGCAGAACAGGCTGGAGGACTTCCAATGATTAAGGCAATGGCGGCACCTTACAATATGGTTAAGTTTATGCCAACAGGTGGTATTAATGCAAAGAACATCAAGGAATATCTTGAGTGCAAGAATATTATATGTTGTGGTGGTAGCTGGATGGTTAAGGGTGATTTAATTTCTGATGGAAAGTTTGAAGAAATTATTGCTTTAACAAAAGAAGCTGTTGAAATAGTTAAAAATATTCGTGGATAAGGAGAAGAACTATGAATTTAAATATTAAAGATAAGAATGAATGTATGTATGATGCCGTTTCATTGGGAGAGGTTATGTTAAGACTTGACCCTGGTGAAGGCAGAATAAGAACTGCAAGAAGCTTCAGAGCATGGGAGGGCGGAGGCGAATATAATGTAATTCGTGGTCTTCATAAATGCTTCAAGATGGATACTGCTGTGTTGACAGCTTTTGCAGAAAATGAAGTTGGATATTTAATGGAAGATTTCATTGAACAAGGTGGTGTTGATACATCACTGATTAAGTGGATGAAGACTGATGGTATTGGAAGAATTTGCAGAAACGGACTTAATTTCACAGAGCGTGGATTTGGTATCAGAGGTGCAGTAGGATGTTCTGACAGAGCAAATACTGCTATATCAAAGGCTACTCCTGATGATTTTGATTTTGAATACATCTTTGGTACATTGGGAGTTCGTTGGTTGCATACAGGTGGAATTTATGCTGCTTTATCAGAACAGTCATGTAAGACTGTAATTGAAGCTGTTAAAACAGCTAAGAAGTATGGAACAATTGTTTCTTATGACTTAAATTACCGTCCATCAATGTGGAGTGCAATCGGTGGTCTTGAAAAGGCTCAGGAAGTTAATAAAGAAATTGCAAAATATGTTGATGTTATGATAGGTAACGAAGAAGATTTCACTGCTTGTCTTGGTTTGGAAATTGAGGGTAATGATGCAAATCTTAAAGAATTAAATCTTGATGGATACAAGAAGATGATTAATGAAGCAGCAAGACAGTATCCTAATTTCAAGGTTATTGCAACAACTCTAAGAGAAGTTAAGACCGCAACAGTTAACGACTGGAGTGCTATTTGCTGGGCAGACGGAACAGTTTATAAGGCAAAGGACTATAAAGGTCTTGAAATTATGGACAGAGTTGGTGGAGGAGATTCATTTGCATCAGGTCTTATCTATGGTTTGATGACAACCGGCGATGCTGAGGTAGCTGTTAACTATGGTGCAGCTCACGGTGCATTGGCGATGACAACTCCTGGTGACACAACAATGGCTAACAAAAAAGAAGTTGAAGCTATTATGGGTGGAGCAGGCGCAAGAGTTCAAAGATAATTTTAAAAATTTAAAGGCTGTGCATTTTAGCACAGCCTTTTTAAGTAGTAGTCAATTATTCACCACACATACATGTTACGATAACAATGATAATCAATACCCAAAGAATCATATCAAGATCGAAACCACATCTGTTATTGCATCCACAATCACCCATTAAAAAGTCCTCCTTTCTGATTTATTTTTGATATGCAATTTAATCCTTAAAGGAGGAATTCAAAATTGCCTTATCAAACAAAGTTATACAAAGACAACAGATTACGAGGATTATCAATATTACACATTCAAATTCACCTATGCATATATTCATTTTAAGACCTCCCAAATGGCTGTTGTTAATATATACTATGAAGGATGATAAAATTTTGTAGCTTGTCTTGATATTTTATTATTTATGAGTTATAATATAATAAGAGTAATGTATATTTTGGAGGAAGATATGGATAAAAAAAAGATTGAGCGAATTAGTGAACTTTCAAGGAAGCAGAGAAGTGTTGGGTTAAATGATGAAGAATTAAAAGAACAAAAACAGTTAAGAGAAGAATATTTAGAAAGTATAAGAAACAATTTTCGTTCTGTTTTAGATAATATAGAATTTACAGATAAAAAATAAGGAGAATGTAATATGTTAAAGTATGCGTTGTTTGGGATAATAGTATTTTTGTGTTATGGCTTTGGAAACCTTATAGGAACAAGTGCACTTATAATTGCAATTTTATACACAGTATATTTAAATTATCCTGCATTTATTGCAATTAAAGGAAATAAGGAAATAAATAACAGAAATCTTGAATTGGGATATGAAAATTATAAGAAAGCATATAAAACAAACAGAGCATCTGCAGATATTTGTCTTACATATGGAATGTTAGCATTAAGATGTGGTAAACCTGATGAGGCTGTTGCAACTTTCAATGGACTGATATTAAATCCTAAAATAAAGCTCAATATAAAAAATCAGGCAAAACAATATAGAACATTAGCATTTTATAAGCTTGGACAGGTGGAGGATGCATTGGAAGAAGCAGAAGAAATTTTTAATAAGTATAAAAACACAACAAGCTATGGTTTGATTTGTTACTTAAAACTTGCAACAAACAAACCTATCGAGGATGTTATACCTCTGTGTAAAGAGGCGTATGAGTATAATAGTGATGATAGGGATATTGTTGATAATCTTGCGTTTGCGTATATAAAGAATAATGAATATGAAAAAGCAAAAGAGCTTGTTGATAAAATGTTGGAGGATTATCCCACATTTACTGAGGCATATTATCACGGAGCAATTGTTTATTCAAAATTAGGGGACATAAAAAAAGCAAAAGAATTACTTGATAAGCTTGAAGAAAACTGCACAAGCACTTATCTTACAACCGTTAGTGATGAAGAAATTAATAATTTAAAAAACAGTCTTTAATTTGATGAGGTATTTTATGATAAAATTCAAATTAGTTTCTGGTCTTTTGGGATATGAATTCTGTAAAGATTTCAGAAAAGAAATTTTTAAAGATGATTTAGAAGAAACAGATAAAAATGCAATACATATGTATGGATGTGAAAATGGAGAAGTCATCTGTTGTGCAAGACTATATAAAACTAATGATTACGCATATTGTATAGATAAGGTTGGGGTTTTGGAAAAGGACAGAAAACAATATGTTGGAGACACGATGATAAGAGCTCTTGAGGATAAGGCAGTTTCACTTGTTGGTGCAGTAATATGTACTGATGTACCGGAGAATGCGTGGGATTTTTTTGAACACGAAGGATATTCTCAAGTTGGGGATACATATGTTGAAGATGGAATAAATTATAAAAAAATGAAAAGAGATTTGACAAAAATCAGGGGATGCAGAGGAG
>JAFXBO010000123.1 GCA_017521775.1 Clostridia bacterium
AATCTACATTCATTTTGCCAAATGGACTACCTGTTCTACTACTATGCTCAAAGTAAACCTCAGCCTTTTTAGTTAAGCCGTCAGAAACTGAACTCAAGTCAATGCCACTAATTCTATACTTCAAGTAAGTGTGTCCTTTACCCATGACTGAGAAGAACTGAGCCTTGTTTGCTGGTGTTTCCAATCCAGGAACAGTCATCGAAATCTTATCAGAGTAGGAAACGGAAGGAACATTGTAATTAGTAACATACTCTTTGATGACCAATACGGTTGTATCTTCACTATACCAGCCCTTATTCAAAGCAAGATTATCAGTAACTAAACCATCCAAGGATTTCTTAGCCTGATTAACCAATGTCAGATACTTTTGCTCGGATAACTTGGCGCCGGTTTGATGCTCAAATCCTTTAAACACAGTTTTGTCTTTGCTTTCATCTACGAGTTTCATGCCTACCAGAGCCTCATATAATCCAGCATCTTTCTCTTTCAGAGCATCTATCCCTACCACACTATAAGCACCAGTATTTCTATCCTGCAATTTTACACCTATAACTGAACCACCACGAACAATGAGTTCATGTGTGAATTCAGTAACGGTCTTACCATTGTATTTGAGAACAGACAAAGCAAAGTTCTGATGTTTCTCTGCTCCTGTATAAATACGACCTGCATCAATTTCAAGTTTCTCCGTGGACTGACCCTTAAACCCATTCCATAAGGTTAAGAACTTATTGTGGTAGTCAGCAGGCTTATAAGAACCTGCACCCCAGGAGTTTTTCAAATTGACACCATTTTTGTTTGTGTTCAAGTCCAAGGCAAAGGTTTTAACTGTAAGGATTCCCATCTTGTCTTTATCCTCAGCACTTCTCTGAACCCTAAAGGTTGTATTTAAAGCTGTACCTTTATAAGCCACCTGCAGATTTCCTAACCCCATACTTCTTGCCGTTGTAAGAGCTCTTGTGTCAGTTGCAAATGATGAAGCATTACTCTGTTCATCAACAAAAACCTTGAACTGCAAACTGTGGAACATCACAGGGTTAATAATTCTTGCCTGGTCTCCTACAACCCACTTTATTGAACTTTCGCCCTTGTCATTATCAAACAGCATAGCAACCTCAGGATAGACCTTCAACTCTGTGTCTATTTGATACGAGACAGTAGTCTTACCATTCTCAATAGTCATCTCAGGCTCGACTTCCAGCTTGTCAGAGCCCTTTGTAATGTATCTATCAAATTTGCTGTTTACATCATAATCAGCAGTAAGGTAAGTGACCTTTGAACTCTTAGGGCTGATTGTTTCAGGTAATGTGTAGCAAGCACACACATTATGGCAACCACTATGGTCTCCATCACTATCTGTGTGATGGCAGGTATAGTGATAACGGACACCATAGTTATGAGTATAAGTAGAGTTATTGAGGATACCAAATTTCAAAGCATCAGATTTCTCAACCCAACTTTCTCCTGTGTATGCTCCAGGAAGAACCGCAGTAGAGATATTGTGCTGACTTAATCCTGTTTTTGTCTCACTGCTGGTAAGCCAACTTGCAGCCTTAATACCAAAAGTATCTGTTCCTTTTATCAAGTTCAGATTGCCTGTCATATCTACACTTGCTGAAGGACTACTATGAGTCACACTATAAGTACCTCGAGTTAAAGCCTTACTGTGTAAGTAGTTCTTGTAATTGTAGTTTGTTGGGTCATAGCTTGATGCTGTTACTAATCCATTAGGATTCAAAGTTTTATAACTGTAAGTCCCAGATGGACTTAATGTAGAGGAAGCATGGCCATTGTCAGCCTTCAACTTCAATCCCATATAAGCCTGAGTCAACCATCCTAAGTTATCTGTGTACTTGCTCAATCTCCATTGGTCAACAGTCAAATTATCACTCTCTACGGGTGGGGTCTCAGTTCTTTTCTCCCACTCAACATATATATTTTCATTTGGAGCCAATTCAATATTTGTTCTATTTGTCCCCTCCTGAATTGGGTTAGTAGGCATATCCTCCAACAAAGGCAAGTCATCAGAGGTTGCCCATTTTTGGAACTCTATACCTTCCTCTAAGTCAGGTATATCAACTGTACCACCTTCATAAGAACCATCACCTGATTCTTCAACAGGTATATCTACGGTTCTGATTTCTGTCTCTACCAAAACATTGTCTTTGTAAATACGGATGAAGTGTCTCATCTTTCTTTCAGGAATAACGACATATCTCAAATACAGAGTTGTAACTTCCTCCTCACCATCAGCATTTACATTGCTGCCTATGGTTACAGAAGTGGTTGGACCCATACCCACTTCATCTACATTATCTCTAATCGCCAGCCTGTTTTTAACGGTGTAAGCCTCAAATCCAGGTCTGGAACTTAAAGGCCAAATAATAACATTGTCCAAATCCTCAATGTAAACAGCCTCTAACAAACTCTGAGCATTAATAGCTCCAAATGTAGCAAGGGTTTTTGCTCTCTGAAGTGTCTCACTATTCTCTTTGTTCAGTTCACTTTCTATACCAGTCATCTTTATAGCTAAATAAAGGCTTTTATCAAGTTTTTTCAGAATGGCTTCTTTTGCAGCAGCATTAGGTGCATTTAAATATTGGTTCACATAGGCCATATATTCTTTCTGTACTCTGTTCAACTGCTGATAGCTGGCGCTGTTCTTTCCATTTACAATGTCATCAATTTGTGTCAACAGACCAAAACGGATACTCAAATTGTAAGACCATATATCCTCTGCATTAGGACTGATATTTAAGGATTTTGTCGTTGGTAGAGCATCTTCCCAACTCAAACTTTTGATTTCCTCTGACATATCAATAGGTGATGTGAAAATATCATTGAGGTATCCTGTACCATCCTCTATCTCTTTCACATTATCTACCTTAACTGTGCCTTTCTCATCCAGTTCTGCTTCTGCTACCTCTGTCTTGAGTTGCTTAAAAATAGGGGAGCCGTCTGCATTTACACCGGCAAGTTCTACATAAGAAGTTACTACCTTAGCAGGAGCACCATCTACATACACATCTACTGATACAGGGAAAACAAAGTGCATACCAACTGCACCAGCATATCTGAAGGTGTAATCACCTATACGGATTTTTCCTGAATCTGCACTCTTACCATTTACTGTTATCGTGTACCCTGACTTCAAATGACCATCTGGGCTTGAAATCATATCTGGGTGGATGCAGCCAGCAGGCATTCCCTCCATACTATGAGGATTCTTTTGATTTACCCAACCCTTTGCATATCCAGCACTAAACCCACCACCAAAGATGGAGTATGTTTGATAACCAAAACCATTTGCTACAAAGGGAACCCACTTACTAAGAGCAATCTCATAATCATTTTTATAACTCAACTGTCTTTCTGTGTAGTAATTCAAAATAGGTTTTACAGAGACTTTAATGGCATATTTTCCATTCTCTTTAACAATTCTTGCTGTTGCATCTGTAGCTAAAAGAGTACCATCTGCATTTGTAACCATTTCATATTGCTCAGTAGCCTCATTGAATTCTGTTTTTATATCATATAAAGAGCTCAAAGCTATATTGCTATCGCCTGAGGATAAATTGATGTAAACATTGCGCCCCTCTTTGATAGCCGTTTCTAATTCACTGCCAGAAGCCACATTATATGTAAATGTTTGTTCCTCTACGACTAAGGCTGAGTGCAGGTCAGCAACTCCACCCTCTGTCTTTGTCCAGTTCGAGTCATTTATACGAACTGAGTTATTTCCCCAATAACCACCTGAGTAGTGCCATATCTCAATGTCCCAAGATTGCTTTGAAGCATCTACTACTTTTGTTATGTTAGGGTTTATTTCTTCTTGAGCCTTTTCAGCATAAATTTTTACATTGCTGATGCTCTCTGCTGCACTCACTTCAACTGTCGGTACAACTCCAAGAGCAACAGACCCTATCAAAATCAAAGAAAGAAACCCTGATAAAGCCCTTTTCATTATGCTCATACGAATTACCTCCTTTTACCAATTAAAAATATGTGTTGTATCAAATTTCTCCCAAGAAGCATCGGAAGAATTGGTAGAGGATTGTCTTAACACTTCACCATCTGCATCTGTGGAAAGCTTATGGGATACCATGCTTTCTTTGTCCTCATTTACAACTGCTATCTCTAAAATAGCCATATCAATATCGCTCGTTGTCTTACCTTCATACTCGCTGTGAACTTCTATCACTTGCTGTCCTTCTTTTCCTTCTGTCATTCTTCTTGTAGTTGAATACACATACTCGCCCTTGCTATCATAGGCTGCAACATACCAATCCCACTCAAAGCCATCAGGCAGTTCAGGCAAATTGATAGATACATACATCTTGCCATTTTCTTTATAAAAACGAGCAGAAGATAAGGCTTTCAAATCATACTCAGTAGAAGGTGCTGTTCTCATACGACCAGCATACATGCCCTCTGTGATGACCAAATCATTTTCAACCTTAACCTCTGTCTTGGTATTTACTGTGCTCATATCTCTACGACCATCCTTCTCAGTTGTACGAAGAATAATGGTGGAAGCCTCTGCTCTTGTGAGGCTTGAAGTAGGATTGAAGTT
Organism: Clostridia bacterium; assembly: GCA_017521775.1. GTDB lineage: Bacteria > Bacillota > Clostridia > UBA1381 > UBA1381 > RGIG1988. Next base: position 4,574 of record JAFXBO010000123.1, read on the forward strand.
GCCTGCACCATCACCAACAACAATGCCCTTTGCATACTGCTGCAGCACATAGTACTCATACTTTGTACCATCAATCTTTGAAAAGTCTTTGATAAGGTTTTCAATGTCATCGGTGTTCAAAGATGCCTCACCCAACACCTCTTGAACTGCTCGCTCTGTAAACATAGCAGCCTCGGCTCTACTGATTGGTTTAGTGAAATCAAAAACTTCACCTGACTTCAATATGTTGTTCTCATAAGATGCAGAAACGGCACCTGCATACCAGGCATCTCCATCCCCTGCTACATAAGAACTCTTTGCTCCCGTAGTCCTTACAAGCAAAGCAAGATACTCTGCATAGGAGATGGTGTTATTAGGCTTAAATGTACCATCAGGGAAGCCTGTGATGATTCCTGAGTTCGTCATCTTCATAACTGTGTCATAGTACCAAGCTCCCTTTACAACATCAGGGAAAGTCCTTGCAGTTGCTCTACTTTGTGCTGTATAAGAAGTTCCAAACAAAGAAGCTCTTGCCATATCAATGGCTACCTGAACGGTTTTTGTCTCAGATAATTTCAAGTCCTTGATTAAATTCTCAGCACGATTTAACAAACTTTCAACCTGAGTAGTAGCTTGACCTGCTTTTTCTAAACAGGTAATAGTGACGGCTAATTCTCTAAGTCCCTCATTTGTAACTAACCCTTTGCCCTTTAACTCTTCCAAAGCATTGAGGGTGTTTACCATTGCGCTGATAGCTGCCTCATGGGTTCTAAACTCTACCATAATAGCAGTAGGATTCTCAGGAACAGTAGAGATAGATGCTGCATAAGCCTGTATTGAAAAGCTACCCACAGCAATAGCTAAAGCCATTGAACTTAATAAGACTTTACCTACCACTCCTTTAAATTCAGTTTTGCATTTTTTTCTACGACCATGAACGGTCTCTTGATATACTTCTACTCTCATATAGATTTCCTCCTTATCTTTATTTTTCTGATTTTGTCCCAAAATACTATTACAACCAAACCAATAACAACGATGAGGGCAATGCCAGTTCCTACTACCTTCCTCGCTGTACTATCTTCAACAATGTCACCGCAAAGCAAAGAAATAATAGGTTCAAAAATATTTGTGTTGTAAACAACCTTGCCTATATACTCATCCTCTGTGGTCACCCAGACATCAACCATCATGTTGTTATCACCCACAGTCATAACTGCTTTACCTTCATCTGTAACACCTACCTGATGAACTCTGTGATTTACATAGCGACCTATACCTGCTTCAAAAAGAATAATGTCACCTACCTCTATGTCCTTAAATGGGAATGAAGTATCTGTTATCAACAACCCATTAGTCATAATCACAGGCTCCATACTTGGAGAAATACAAGTAGTCACTTCCAAATTAGGATTCAATTCAGGGATACAATAAAAACCTACACATCCTAAAACATAGGCACAAATCATCACTAAAACCACAGCACACATTTTTCTAATAATCTTCATAGCAAATACCTTCTTTTCTATAAGTAGTCTCAAATCCTTTAACCTTGAATTGCCTCTTTTATAGCCATAGCAACCACTTCTGTTTTCTTGCACTTATGCTTGTCAGCATATTCTTCAACTGCTTTGAAAACACACTCTGAACATCGAACATTCACAAAACACTTAGGGTCATAAGGCCTTTTCCTTTTCTCTATAACAGCACCATCATCTTCTAAAAGGACCGCCAAAGACATCAGCACATATTCAGCCATTGGTTGACCCCTCATCTGGATAAATCGTGTGAAGTTTTGATACTCCTGCTCTGTCAGAGTAGTGAAAACCCTCTTTGATTTCTTCATAAAACCTCCTCCTCTCAACCCCTTTTCTATAAGAACATAATTTTTACTGGAGCCTAAAACGATATAACTGTCCAAAAATTATCCGTATGTCCAATTTATTTTTTTCATGTCTAAAAACAAAACAAGAGGATGCTCACATTCAAGCATCCTCTTGTTATTTCAGTCTTTTGAACTTGTCTACTTCCTCAATAAGAGAAAGTGTGCTGCCATTATCCCATAGCATATGAATGTTGCCGGCATCATCTACATAGTCTACCGACCCTTGGGTGCCAGGTGGAACTCCTCTCATATCTTCCATATGGATGAGTTCAATTCTATCCCCAGGTTTATATGTGCGACGAAGGGCCTCAACTCTGGTATAACCCATACGAACACCTACCTTGTAATGCTATTCTAACGGACTTAACAACTGAAGCCAAGGAAATTTATCTTTATCCCAAAATCTTTTGAACTGCATATACATAACCTATATTGCAGCAGAACTCATTGAAGAAAGAGGTCAAACCATAGGCATCCACTATATATCTAAACCTATCCCCAATCCAACTTTCACCACTGCGCACTAATTTCAGCATTCTCCAAATGTCATAACCATCTTTGAAGAAAATAAATTCTCTAAGGGTCAAAAAGGTATCTACAAAATACTCAGTATCTGCATCCTCAATGATAGGCATTTCAAAGTCAGCAGTATCTTCAATATCACAAACACCCTCACAACCTGCCTCTGCTTCTTCCTCTGACAACAGACTCACTTTTTTATAAGAGGAGTTAAACTCATAAGTATCTCTATGCTCTTTTTGCTTTCCCAAATTAGCCAACTCATTCAGATTAACCTTATTCACATTTCCCGCTGCAACATTGAAAAAGGCATCTGAAACATACTCCCGATTGTAGTCATTTATTTGCTGCACAATCTCTGCAACTCTTTTTACTTTCTCTTTACTATCTATGCCACTATTTACTGATAATGTAATCATGCTCTACCTTCCTTTCTTATGATGCAAGCACTTCTTCTACGGTGCTTGTCTTAAAAATTTCTTGCCAATACTCTTTATAGCTTTCATGCCTCATTCTGAGGTCAATCTTATTTATGTTATAAGACTGTTCCACAAACCGCCAGAAAGAACCTAAGTCATAAGAACACACCATTTGCTTTACAATAGGGTCTTTTGCTTTTGCCCTCAAGCAATTATCTCTACGAGTTACCAGTTGAAGATTAGACAAGT
>JAFXBO010000124.1 GCA_017521775.1 Clostridia bacterium
AGAGTATTGTTATGGATTCTTGACAGATGTGACGGTAAGGTTGATGCTGTTAGAGCGAAATCGGTTACTTACCAAAGTCAATCGATACAACAGATTTGGACATCAGCGAAGAAACAATGAAGGAATTGTTGAGTGTTGATAAAGAAGTATGGCTTGAAGATGTTGAAAATCAAAAAGAATATTTTGCTCAGTTTGGTTCAAGACTTCCAAAGGAAATCACAGAAGAGCTTAATAAGCTTGAAGCAAATCTTAAGAAATAATAAATATAAAAAACGGATGTGTAAATTTACACATCCGTTTAAATTTCTCTTGGTACAGTGTGGCATTTGATAAAATGTAATAGGTGATCCCAAACACCACACTGTACTATTTAAACTGCCCTATGCGGCAGATTTTCACATCATACAGATTCAATTAATGCATAATTTCCGTCTTTTCTCTTGTATACCACATTCATTTCTTCGGTATCGTGATTTTTAAATACGAAGAAATCGTGTCCCAATAAATTCATTTGAAGAATTGCTTCTTCAATGCTCATTGGCTTTAACTGGAATTTCTTTGTTTTAACAATCTTAAATTCGGAATTATCCTCACCCTCTGTGAATGTGTTTCCACTTAATAGCACTAAGTCATCAAAGGCTTCCCGTTTAATCTTTTTTTCTAATCGTGTCTTGTTTTTTCTTATCTGCCTTTCAATAACATCCACGATCTTGTCTGTTGCACAGAGTACATCGACATCAACTGCTTCTGCACGATATATCATTCCTGCAGCATATACCGATGCCTCGATATACTCATTATCCTTTACCGGTCCAATGACAACTCGTGCTTCTGCTTCGTCTTTGAAGAACTTATCAAGCTTTGACAGGCGTTTTTGAATGTAATCACGATATTTATCGGTTACTTCAAGTTTTCTTCCAATAATATTAATCTTCATAATATCATCTCCCGTTGTCTATTAGAACAGTATGTGTTCTTACTTAATATTTACCCTCTTTTTACGACTTTAAACATAATTTTTAAATTTTTTTTGGGATATTTTATAAATTGCATCAACTAATTTTTTTGCATCATCTTTTGAATTGAAATATCCAAAGCTTGCTCTTATTGCACCACTCTTTTGTGTTCCAAGGGCGCAATGTGCAGGATAAGCACAATGCCATCCTCCACGGGTGCATATTTTGTAGTCGGTATTTAAAATATCTGCCACTTCAACACTATCCATATTTTTTATATTAAAAGCAACAGTTCCGTTTCGATTGGTTAAAGGACTGTGAACAACGACATTTTTGATATTATTTAATTCGTTTATTAAAAAATCGGAAAGTTCTGTTTCTTTTTTCAGAATTTCTCCTGTTCCTTCCCTCAATATAAAATCTATCGATTTTTTTGCAGAGATAATGGCAGGAGCATTCAAAGTTCCACTTTGAAGCATATCAGGCATAATGTCGGGTTGTTCAAGACTTTCTGAAAAGCTGCCTGTTCCACCTGTTATTACGGGTTTTATTTTTATCCCATTCTTCACATAAATACCACCCGTTCCCATAGGCATCATAAGGCCCTTATGTCCTGAAAATGCCAGTATATCTATATCTGTTTTCTGAACATCAATAGGAACAGAGCCTGCAGTCTGGGCGGCATCAACCATAAAGTAAAGTCCATGTCTATGCGCAATTTTTGAAATTTTGTCAATTGGCATTATAGTCCCACACACATTTGATGCATGGGTACATATAATCATTTTAGTGTTCTTGGTTATAGCTTTTTCAATATCTTTAATATTTATTCTGCCCTGTTTGTCAGCCTTTATCATTGTATATTCACAGGTTTTGTGAACAGGTCTCAAAACACTGTTATGCTCCATTTGTGTTATAATTACATGGGAATCTTTATCAAGCATCCCCAGTATTCCTGAATTTAAAGCCATAGTTGCATTTTGCATATATGCAATTTGTTCAGGCTCTTTAATATTAAATAATTCGCATAGCGATTCGGAGGTTTTATAGATAAGCTCTGATGCCCTTAGACTATAAAAATGTCCACCCCGACCTGCATTTGCACTGTTTATTATTGTGTTTTTTAAAATTGACGGATACAGGGAATTTGGTTTTTTTAATGATGTTGCAGCATTATCAAGATATATCATTATAATAAAACTCTCCTCCTGTATTGGTTTGCATATATAGCTTTCTGAATTTTATTTTCTTTTCGTCAGCAAGAGTTCTTACTAAATCCAGATTATTGTAATCAGTTCTGACTGAATATGAACATCCACCCTTATTTATTGATGAGGGAGTGTTTATAACAGCAGCATTTATATCACCATTGGAATTTAAAATTTTCTTTATTCTTACTGCAGTTGTTATTGACCCTGCAGTTATAATTAATTTTGGCATAATATCACCTCTTTATATTATAGTTCGCCATATTAATATATTATGATGGTGTATTAAATAGTGGTACATTATTAAATTTGTCATCAATAACTATTGACTTATGACCTTGATTTGTTGTATAATGTAATATAATGGCTTGAGATTTGGTGCGAAGCAAATCTCCTGCAGTTTTACAATCGAAAGGAAGAATAAAATGAAAAAAGGACACAAAATTACATTTTTTATTGCAGTCTTATTGATTGCAGTGCTGGGCTATGTGACTTCAGCAGGAATTCATTTCGGAAATGTAGATATTAAAGGCGCAAACGAAATGAGATATGGTATCGATATCAGAGGTGGTGTTTCAGCAACATACTATCCAAAGGATTATGAAGGAACGCCTTCAGCAGAAGAGCTTGATATTGCAAGAGCTATCATGGAAACAAGACTTGATGCTAAAAAGATTACTGACAGAGAAGTTACAGTTAACAGAGAAAACGGCTCAATTCTTGTAAGATTCCCTTGGAAATCAGACGAAACAGAATTTAATCCGCAAAAGGCTATAGCTGAGCTTGGCGAAACTGCAAAGCTTACTTTCAGAGATACATCAGGTAATGTTTTACTTGAGGGTACAGATGTTAAGAGTGCTGTTGAGCAATTTGACCAGTCAACAGGTGGTTATGTTGTTGCATTGGAATTGAGTGAGCAAGGTGCAACTAAGTTTGAAAGTGCAACAGGCGCATTGGTTGGAAAACAAATGCCTATTTTTATGGATGAAACTATGATTTCAAGTCCTGTTGTTAATGATAAAATTTCAGGCGGACAAGCTATTATAACAGGTATGGAAAATGCTGAACAGGCAAAGGACCTTGCTGATAAAATTAATTCAGGTGCATTGCCATTCTCATTGGAATCAAGAAACTATTCAACAATCAGCCCTACAATGGGTGCAGGAGCTCTTGATGTAATGGTACAGGCTGGAATAATCGCATTCATTCTTGTTTGCTTATTTATGTTGTTCTATTATAGACTCCCTGGTTTTGTTGCAATATTTGCACTTATCCTTCAGGTTATTGGTATGCTTTTAGCATTGTCAATTCCACAGTTCACATTGACACTTCCTGGTATTGCAGCGGTAATCTTGTCAATAGGTATGGGTGTTGACGCTAATATCATTACATCAGAAAGAATTAAAGAAGAAATTAATGACGGAAAGTCTGTTAAGGCTGCTATCGATACTGGTTTCCACAAGGCATTTTCTGCAGTATTTGATGGAAACATCACAGTTATGATTGTTGCTATTATACTTATGGTATTCGGTTCAGGTGAAATGCTTTCATTCGGATATTCATTGTTGACAGGTAGTATCTTCAACTTCATATTCGGTATTACAGCATCCCGTATGATGATAAGATCTCTAAGCCAGTTCAAAGCTTTAAGAAAGCCATGGCTATTTGGTGCAAGAAAGACAAAGAAAGAGCTAAAGGTAATTCATTTCTATAAGAACAGAGCAAAGTCATACATTATTTCAGCAGTGTTGCTATTAATTGGTGTTGCTTGTATATTTGTAAATGGTCTTAACCTTGATATCAAGTTCCAGGGTGGTGCTGTTATTCAGTATTCATATACTGGTGAAATTGATGTTGCAAAGGTTCAGGGTGTTGTTGTTGATACATTGGGAAGAAACTGTGATGTTCAGTTGACAACAGAACTTGCAACTCAGACAGAAAAGTTTGTTTTGAATCTTGCAGGTAAAGAAGGACTTTCTTCACAGGATCAGGATAAGTTGAATACTGCTTTACACGAAGCTTTCCCTGACAATTCTTTGGCATTAACAGATGCTGAAATTGTTGAACCATTTATCGGTAAAAAGTTTGCAGAGGATAGTGTTAAGGCGATTGTGATTGCAGCGATCCTTATCATTCTTTATATCTGGTATGCATTCAGAAAGGTATCTGGTTTGTCAGCAGGCGCTTCAGGATTGTTTGCTTTAATTCACGATGTTATCCTTGTATTCTTTACATTCGTTGTATTTAAGATGGCTGTTAACGATTCATTTATCGCAGCTGCATTATCAATCCTTGGTTTCTCAATCAATGATACTATC
>JAFXBO010000015.1 GCA_017521775.1 Clostridia bacterium
AGTATTGATATAGTTTTCAATTTGGGATTAAGTTTCATTACATCTCCAAACATAGTTGATGTCTTTGAAAAGTGATTAATGGTAAGTTGTGGATGTATCCAATAATAAAGAGAAACCTCCCCAACAAGTGGAGAGGTATGGAGTTATGAATATTGCTTGTGGGATTGGGGATGTTACCTTAATTTCTTGTAAGATGAGATGTATGGTCTATGTAGTCAGGATATGATTTTGTTATAATGTATTTAATATATATACTCCTTACATTTTTCAAAAATCCTTTTCATTGCATCTACATCATTAAAACCCTGAGGAGCACGAGAAACATCAATTTCTTTTATTATATAATTTGCTTTTGGAAATCTATTGTTATCTGACAAAACTGTTACAACATTAATATTAAAATACATACTACTATTGCCTATTCTACAATCTATCGTATCTTTTGCACAAGCATCAAAATGAATTACATCTTCACCTTTGTCAATATATGGATGTAACAACCAACAAGGTCCAATAAATTCACTAAGTTCTGCTATATGTCTCTTATCAATTATATGAATAGATTTATATTGATTAAAGAAAAAATCTATGGTTATTTGGAATTCTTTTAAGATACAAAGCAACTTAGTTACTCTATTATTAGATTCCAGGTTATAGTTTCGTAAATGAAAAGAAATAATATTAGTACTAACCCTATAAACATTCTTTGTAAAGAATGTTGTTATGTGACGAAGATTTGTTAGAATCCCTTCAGATGACCAATAACGAGATAATATCAAGTCTGCTATTGTTTGCTTGACATACTCATATGTTGTAAAATCTGAGGGGAGATGGTCTATTATCCAATCTCTAACCAGAGTCTTTAATGAATATTCAAATGGTAATACTGGTGAATACTTGTGGATATATCCAGTAAAGTCTGTATCCCTACCATAAAAATGATGGAATATATTTTTGATATTCTGGTAATGACATACAAGCAATACCTTGTCAAAATTATATTTGTTTGAAACACTTCCAAAACTCAATTTAGTTTCTGAATAATCATTCATTTCCCAATGAGCAGAAAGTATATTCATTATTCTAAATATATGAGCAGGATCAATCCTATCTAAATCTTCAACAACTAATACAACCTTCTTATTGGTTTGTTTCTTAAGGTCAGACAGCAAATCCCATATTAAACGAGATATTGGATCGAATTCATAGATGCCACCAGTTTGATTGGTAAACGAGTTTATATAATCCTCAATAGTATCCGATTGTGATTTATCTATCTTGCTGTGATATTCCCTAAACCTAGAAATGTTTTTTTGCAACATATCTATCATCTCCTTTGGAACAAAAGTTAGCAACGGAGCAACCACTGAGATAGCATCATTTATGATTTTATTAAAATTGGTGCTAAGAAAACCCTCTATAGATTCTATGTAACTATACTTATTATCATCAAGGACAATATCCCCACTCATTAACAACTGAATTAAGATATCTCTTTTTATATACTCAAAAATATCCTTGTTGTCAGCAACCTGATATAATACTGGATACAATGTTAAAAAATGATACTCTTCGGAAAGACTCTTTTTCAATTCTTCTAAAAAGAATGTTTTTCCATCACCGAAACGAGCAGATAGTATTGCTCTATCATTATTTGCTAAGTATTCAGCAAATAAATTCAGTTTGTCATCAATAGGGATAATGTTTGTCTTCTCCATTTATGCATTTAGGTTTATTGCCCAAAGTTAGTAAGAATTATTGTAAAATGTACACCCTGATATAAATAACCACAAACTATAATCAAGAAGGTCTTTTATGCAGTTCTTCTATTAATGTAGTTGTGGACTCGCTCATTGATATTAAAAGGCACTTCGCCAATCTCGTTTTGGGGTAGGTAGATTGCATCGTGGAGTCGAAATGGATGCAACCCTAAGTCTCGTAGGTCATCACATATCGAGTTCATTATCTCGCTCTCTACTCGGTTGGCAGCACTCTTTATGGATATGCTGCTTTGGTTATGCCAATCGATTAGTGCTTGGTAGATATTAGGGTAATTCTCCTCAAACCAGCAGCACAAAATTCTTCTATTTGGAGCATCTTTTTCTGCACCACCATAGATGTATGATTTCTCATTTTTAATGCTGAAAAATGACTGAAATGTGGGTTTAATGGCATCTCTTGGAATTTCCTTATCCTTGACAACTTCACTATACAAATCACCTTGTTGTGTCAGAGTAATCCAATTGTCAAGTTCATTGTGTGGAATAATCTCGATGCCATTATTTTCAAAGATCTTTGGAAGCATAGTAAAATGGGCACAACTAATATCACTCGCCTGATCCAATCGTTCCCCTCTAAATGTTACATACTTTCGTATTGGTCTTCTAATTCGTGAAAATGTTGAATATAGTTTACTATCATTACCATATTTAGGCACTTTGTTTAGTGATGCTAAATCCCTCAAATCTTTTAGGCACATACATTCATCTAATGCCTCTATACTAAATCTCAACTCAGCATAATAATCAAATCTCCCAACACTCTTATTATCAATGGTGTGACAAAGATTGTTCCTGACTATTTGTTCTCTCTTATCTTCTCTCTCTATTCTCTTTAATAACTCTTTAACTAACTCTAAATAGTTACTACCTAATTTAGATATAGAATTATAGATTCTATTATTTGAAGATCTATTTTCATTTTTTGACAATCTCTTGATATAACCAACTAACTCTTTAACCAATAATAACTCATCATTATTGTAAAGCATAGTTGACTCTCGCTTATGCTCTAATCCAACATCTTTATAGTGTTTTCGGATGTAATTGTGCTTTATTTTCAATGCTTGACAGTCAATAGTGGAAATGGGTATTTTTATTGGAAAGACTCTATTCTGGTTTCCTAAAATATCACAACCAAACTCCAACAACTGATACCTATTAGGTTCCTGCTTAATGCAATATTTACCATCTTTGTTTCGGTATGTTTCTATTGGTTGTTGCTTGATGTTAACAAACATCTCGCTACTCAATATTGATAGATAGTCTGTGTAGTTTCTTTTGCTTATGCTACGAAAGACCTCACATCTAATAGGTATATAATTATTACTCATTGCAATAATATGATGCAGTTTAATCATAGCATAAGTCCTAATTAGACCATCTATACTTCTCTTGTCTTTGTAGTACTGCCTACCTATCCTCACCAGTCCATTGTATATAAACTCACTCATATACAATGTTATAGTGCTATCTTTTACACTCAATTGTATGTCATTTGCCTTATACTTCATTTTGCCATATACATTCATTATTGTTAATACTCTAATTATTATATGGCATTTTGTAGATTTTATTAAAAAAAAGACTCAATTCCTAAGCGAATCGAGTCTTAAACCTTTATATATTATGTAGTTATAGTATTTCAAAATCATCTGCCTCTGGTATTACAGCAAGACCTCCCCAAGTGCCCCAAAGTTGTCCAATGCTATCAATATGCTCAACAATACCTTCCCTGCCATCATACACCTCATTTTCACCCTCTAAATGTATAATCCTAATCTTTGTTCCAACCTCTATTTCCATATCCTATTTTTGTGCAAATTTGTAGAGCTTTCTAATGGTCATAATGCTTGTACCTGTGATAATGCTAATGTTTCTAAGAGACATCCCCTGTTTGAGCAGTGATATCTCCTTTTTGTATTGCTCACGCATTGTGTCATCACTTTTACGGTAGGTGGATGGTCTTCCCATTTTGATACCATCTCTTCTACATTTGGCTATGTATTGGTCTCTACCACTTGCCATTCTATCAATTATGGTGTGTCGCTCCATCTGGGCAACCTCCAAAAGTATAGTGGTTATAAGACTTGTAATAGGATTGATCTTGCCATCTTTATCCAATGTCTCCAAGTTGTAGTTTTTGATAAATAGACAGACCTTTCTCTCATTCAGGAGTTCAATGATTTTTAGTGCCTCCAATGTATTTCTGCCCAAACGGGATATCTCCAAAACACAAACCTTGTCTATATTGTTCTGCTCAATGTATTGGAGCATCTCCATTATCTCTGGTCTATCCTCATTTTTCTTTGTGCCCGACACCTTGCTGGCGAATACTCTCATTACCTCGTATCCCATCTTATCGCAGTAGTCCGTGAGTTCTACCACCTGACGATTATACTCTTGCTTATCGGTTGAAACTCTTGCTAAAATCACTACTCTCATAATCTATCTATTTTTATATAACTATCGGATTATGAAGCGAATATAAGCGCAATTTTGGGAATATGCCAGTAAAATAGAGACAAATTTCAAAATAAAAACACTTTTACAGAAGTGAAAAAGAAAATAAAATCACATTTGTAAATATGTAATAAACCCCTGCAACAAATAAAGTCACAGGGGTTTACTTGTAGATTATCACACTTCTTGCCAAATGAAATAGCTCGTTTCATTTACTTTGTCAAGTGTTGGCATCAACTTTTTCAAATAGCTATTTTCAGAGAATTTCACACTGAAGAATTTTGCTCCTTGAGGTAGTGGTGCATCTGCATTTTTTATGCAACTCATAAAAAGTCCTAAAAAATCTGTAATACATTTACCAATGTATTCATCAGGCAGATTTACCTGGCATTCAAATTCCTCCATATTGTATACATAATCTCTATTAGTATCAATCGAAAAGAGTATTCTGAATATATGCCTATCAGAAGCATTATTGTTATGCCAATAACACGATAGTGTTGGGGCGTTATAGTATGGATTTAAAGGATTGTGACACACTATACAAATATGGTTGTCCTCGATTGAAACCCTGTTAATTTTTCCAGTTATACAATACTCTCTTAGCATATCTCCTTTTTTTGAGATTAAACATAGCCTATTTTACATTACTTATTAAAAATCAGTTTCCTCTATTGTCTCCCAAATTTTACCCCAATCAGATTCCTTATAGATTGAAAGTTTTCCAATAGGAACAGCTAAATATGGTAATTTATTTACATCATATAAGTAATTGAAGAAAAATGAACCTCCATATCGTTTTCCTGGGAGGTCTGTTCTAAAAGGATCAAATGCGATATAGTTATCTGTATTGAATGACCCCTTTACTTCAACATAGTAATCACTCCAACGAGCTTCTTGACCTAATATAAGCGAAGGAACAGAAAGAGCTTTAATATATACCTTATTAAAATTCAAAGGAAGTGAATATGAGTAATAATTTTCAGATGAATTTATTCTGCCTCCATCTCTAGTAAAAGAATGCCTTGCTATTGAGGAAATGGATTTACCAAGTACTAAATACCCAGTCAATCCTGAGCACTCCCAAAAGGCTGCATACTTGATTGTTGTAACCTTGTCAGGAATAATCAAATTGCCAGTTAATTTGCTACAATACGCAAATGCTCCCTCACCAATTGTTGTGGCATTTGTAGATATTGAAATTTTACCTGCCAAATTAGAACATTTGAAGAATGTATAATTGTTGATAGCTGTTACTCCGTTTCCAACAACCAAATCTCCAGTAAAACCTGCACATTCATTAAATGCATATTGTCCTAAAGTTGTAACACTATCTGGAATCATCAAATCTCCAGTAAAACCTGTACATTTAGAGAATGCATATTCCCCAATAGATGATAATTTATTGCCTAATTTTAATTTTCCATTAAAACTTGATTCTTGAAAACAATAATTACCTACAGAAGTAGTTGCATCTGGTATTATTAAATCACCCTTAACTTTTTTACACTGGTAAAATGCATAATCTCCAATTGTCTGCACACACTCTGGAATATACAGAGATGTTATTTTTGACTGATAAAAAGCTCTATTAGGTATTGATTTAAGTTCAAGAGGTAATAGAACTGTACTAATTGTACTATTCATAAAGCAACCTGCGGGAAGAGAGGTATTTGTCGTTCCTGATATATCAAGTAGTTTTAGATTAGACATAGTGCGGATGAAATCAAAATCAAAGGTGTTGAGGTTTCCTGTAAGTGTCAGCTCTTCAACAAATCCTTTCTCGTTAGAACTAATTAGGGTATCAAGAGTTCCTGCTGTAGCAATGTGTAAAGTTTTAGAGATGCCCGCCTTTTGTGTAATCAATATTGTCTCCGATACTACGCCTAAATCATCTATCAATTTAACGGTAGTATAACGCACTGATTGAGCCTCATTTTTAGCAACAGTAAAGGTCCGTATTTCATCTCGCATAACAGCACGAGTTTCGGCAACTGAAATCCATGACTGGTCTGCTTCTGGTATTTCAATAGTGTAATCTATATTTGTAGATAGGGATACTTCTAATGTGCCACCTACATAATCGATAGTATATGATTTAGAAGATACTATAATCACACCCTCAACAAAGTTAATTGAGCGCATAATTGTTCGCTCCTTACCATCAGTTACAAAAATAAGAATCTCTGTTGGTAGAATAGTTGGGGGTGTTGTAATCTCAATAATACCTGTCGCATTGCCCGACTTCTTAACAACTGCACGAAAACCATCTTGTGCAAGTGCCTTAATAACGGTATTGTCATCTGCACCTGTAATGGTATATCCAATCGTGTAGGTCTTATCTGCTAATACTCTAATATCTTCTGTTTCAGTAAACGACACAGATAATGGATGATGTTTAGGAATGTCAATCTTCTCTCCAGTAGATAGAGTTAGATACACATAATCTTCGTCTTGAGTAATGCTCTGAAAGAATGAATCACCATCTATACCATCAGTACCATTAGTGCCATCTTTACCATCCTCACCTGTTGCCTTGCCGAGTTGAGTCCACGATGCGCCATTATCATAAGAGATATACCAATAGCTATTTTCAATCTTTAATTGTGGTATTATAGCATCCTTTCCATTAGAACCATCAGTGCCATCCACACCATCTTTACCATTTACTCTAACTTTATTTCCTTTCTCATCCAACAACCATTCTCCATTAAGAGTCCAATAAGTAATACCATCGGTATTTGCTCTTACACCAATGATAGGTGTTAAACCGTCCACACCATCTTTACCATCATCTCCATTAGAACCATTTTCTCCATCTTTACCGTGATAGATAACAATTGAGCCTGACTTCGCAAATGTAATTGTATAACCAATCTGTACACCATTCTCCATCAATGGGGCACAAGTTGTTATGTAATCATTATTTTGCAAAGCACTTACAATAGTCTGTAATGATGAAATATTTGTATTCATTTGGTTGCACAAAACTCGCAACTGCTCAAAAGCATACCAAGTTGGAAGTTTAATTTGTGTACCATCACTGAGAGTAAAGATTACATAATCACCATTTGATGTGTTTACACTCTGGAAGAAAGAATCTCCATCCTTACCATTAGTACCATTAACACCATCATTACCTGTTGCCCTGCCGAGAATAGTCCAAGTGCTCCCATTATCGTAAGAGATATACCAATACTCGTTCTCAATCTTTAGCTGAGGGGCGACTCCATCTTTACCATTGACACCATCATTACCGTTTATGCCATCCTCTCCGTTTGTGCCATCTTCACCATTGATGCCATCCTTACCATCTGTACCCACAGCTTTAATTTTGTTGCCATCCTCATCTGTTAACCACTCTCCATTTATAGTCCAATAATAGATACCGTTAGAATCTTGTTTAACACCAATAATTGGAGTGTATCCATTAATACCATCCTTACCATTAGCACCATCTTTACCATCTTCGCCGTGATAGATAGTGATAGGAGCACTCTTTGTAAAGGCGATAGTGTAACCTATTGTCTTACCATCTTTTGTTACTGGTGTTACTGCCGTAACATAGTCATTGTTCTGTAGAGCAGATACAATAGTCTGTAATGAACTGATATTCGAGTTCATTTGTTGGCACAACTCCTCTAACCTTGAAATTCTTTGTTCGTGGTCATTAATCTTGTCCCAAATTTGCGTATCATCGAATTTGCTACACGATGATACAAACATAGCTACAACAAAAGCTATGAGTGCTAACAACTTTCTCATATTAGTAAGATTTATAAATTAGTAATTATCATCCCCAATCTTACTACCCAGCACCTCGATAGTGGTAAATACAAATAAAGAAAGCGTGGTGCTGAAAACTTATTTTAGATAGTCAGGTCTTAGGATACCTCAGTAATAAAATAAGCAACAGCCCCACGCCATACCCCAATATGTAGGTATGACGCGAGAAGATGTCTGCCTATTCTCTTACTGGTTTCGAAGTTCCTAAGTTCGACTATCGAGAATAAACTTACACTTTCCGCGTAATTAGTATGTCACTACAAATGTAGTAATTATTTCGCAGAGTAGTATAAGGGGGCAGGCATTTTTTACTGTTGCTTCATTCAATTTGTTTAATTTGGGCAGTACAAAGTTGGGCGAAACTATCTACAAAATCAATATTGAATCAAAACTTTGTTATATGTAGATTGGGATTTTTTGCATCTATGATAAAAATTTTTCACTTTTTTAAAAAAAAATCGCATCCCCTTAACTGATTAATTCCCAATATATTACAAACTACAACTCCTTGTGCCAGCACAAAAAAAATAAAAAATCATCACTTTTTTTCAAAAAATTAAAAATAATTTCTAAAAAGCAGAATATACATATTAGAATTGTTTTTCAAAAGGAGAGAAGCAATATATTTATTGTAATAATTAAAACCTCACGATGTATAGGTTAATCGTTTTAAGAGTATGGTACATCGTAAGGGTTTTACAGAGATTGCAAATCTCGAGGGTTATCTCATCAATAAGAAGGGTGAGGTGTTTAGTATGAAGAGCAACAAGACTCTAAAGGTAACGGATGGTGTTGTTGAGGTCTATGTGGGTGGAATCAAGAAGAAAATAAATGTGGCACACCTGGTATTGGAGACATTCAAGGGAAATCCCTATGGTGCAAAGCGAGTCAACTACAAGAATGGGGATAAGAGCGACACTTCGTTGAGCAATCTTGAGTGGTCTATCCCAGCAACAATGACCACTAAAACATCAAAGTCAGCAAAAGCACCTAATGTAACAAAAGGGACTTCCACAGCTGGTGATACATTATCTTCTCAAGGAATTCTTAATGAGATTAAGAGACTCAAGAAGCAAATAACAATATTGCAAAAGAAGAAAGATGCATTGGCAAAATCAAATAGTGTGGCAGCATTGATTAAGGAGAATCTTGCCACCATAGTTGAGGGATTGGCAAAGGGTGAGAAGATTTCAACTCTAACAAAGAGGGTTGTTGGTAAGGTGTTATCCCGTGAGGTTTTATCCAACCACCTAACAAAGAACTGTGGTGTGTCCCTCGCAGACTTGGTGAGCATCGCCAAACTCTACAAAGCGAAACCTGATTATGTGAAAAGCATAGTTAAACTATACAATGGCAAGATGTCAAATGTAGTATTTAGTAAGTAACGTAAATAATTGTTTAACAAATTAAAAATTAATAAAATATGAGTAATAATAACATTAAGAAGATTGAGAAGAAGTATGATTTATTGATTAATGGGATGCCCATTTCAAGCATTGAAGACACATTGATTGAGTATTGGACGAATAATATAGGTAACTATGGTGGGGAATCTTTTGAGATTGATATTGTCGGCAATAGAAAATGGGAGCGATTATTGGAAGATACCGAGTGTGAATATATCGATATTGCAAATTATGAATACGATGATTATGATGACGAGGAATATGAGGACGATTGCGAGGAGGGGGATGATGATGCAATCACTCTAAAAGGAGAAAATGGATGGTATGAGTCATATGATAAAGATATGTTACTACGTGATGCCTTAGTGGATTTTATCATCAATTTAGGATGATGCAGATAATAATTTACCAAAGATTATTAAATTATACATATGAAAAATTATTGAAAAGTCTTGACTACAATGTGGTCGAGACTTTTTGTTTTCAATATCTATCAGGATAATGCTAACAAACTCTGCCACCCTCTCTTTATCACACACATTTTCAGGGGAGGGGAAACCCCACAAAGCAAAAAACAACCAACAAAACAGATGACTATAATTTGCAAACCTCTGTTATTCAGTGGTGTATATCTCTTTGTGAGTCTATGATGTTGATTTTGTTGGATAAATCTTTGTGCTAAACTGCTGTAAAATAGAATGTTTTTCTTGAAAATTTTAGGGATTTTTGGAGAAAAACAGACAAAAAATCAGCAAAAACCACATCAAATATTCCAGTATAAATAAAGAAAAACTTGATGATTTATGGAAGATAAAATGAAAGTTATGCCTCCATTTACACATATTAAGACATTGGAGGATGGGATTTATGGTTGCACATTATTAGTTGCAGATAGAATTTTCAATGGTGTATTTACCCCAGATTGGAAGTGTATGGAAAAATTAGATTTAGTTGAGGTTGATGCCTATGCTGACTATGATTACAAACTAAAAGAGGGACTTATCCCAATTTTTGACAAAGATGAACTTGATATAGTTTACAATGATGCAGAAGAGTTAGCAAGGGCATTAATCCTGAATTTTGAGAATAAAGATACATATATAGATGAAGAGGTGACACCATTGGCACTTTTCATATCACAATATGAGGACACTAATGGGAATATCGCAAAAACATTAGAGAACACATTATTACCTTATCAATATTTTGTTTCACCATTTTTGGATAACTTCTTTTTGAAATTGTACTTTTGTGGGTGTGGTAGAATGTGGTCTAGTTGCAAACTATGCTGGAATAGGGTTAAAACGAAATTTGGTATAGATTTAATCGGCAATGACAATCCATTTGATACAGCATTGAAGCAGGTTATAGATGAATACCAAACATTTGATAATGCTGTTTTTGATATAGTGGATGCAAAATACCCAGATGTGGGTGTTGTAGATAGTGAATTCGATAAATATTTTTGTGAGGAGTTAGAGAAGATAGAAAATGAATTCAAACGAAGGTTGTATGATGGTGAATACGATTTTTGCTACTATGGGTATCTACAATACCTTAACGACAACTGCAAAGAGAACTTTATGGGGAAAAATTAGTCTTCCCTAAAAACATCATAACTTTTGCTTCCTCCCTAATGTAATGTTAGGGAGGTTTTTATTTTACCCACCAATACACCTGTATAAATAAAACAAAAACAGTTATGAGAACAACAGACACAAGAAAACTAAACAGGTTAATTAGGGAGAGTTTTGAGGATGGATATAGTAATCTTGGACAAACTCCTATCGCATTACTCGGAATAGAAGATATCATTGATTTAATTATGTTGACCATCGCAGCAATGAAAAGTGAGAATTTGATTCCATCAGTTTCGGAAAGACAAAAAGAAAAAGTCAAAAGAAGACTATATGAAGCAGGTAATAGAAGAAGATGTCGAATTTCGAGAAAGTAATAACTATAACTTTCCTACCCCCCATACCTCTCCACTTGTTGGGGAGGTTTCTCTTTATTATTGGATACATCCACAACTTACCATTAATCACTTTTCAAAGACATCAACTATGTTTGGAGATGTAATGAAACTTAATCCCAAATTGAAAACTATATCAATACT
>JAFXBO010000001.1 GCA_017521775.1 Clostridia bacterium
GGTTTTTACAACGATGGATGAAAAAATCAAAAACGAAGAAAACTTTGCTGAATTATTTGAGCAATATGACAGCAAAACCCTAAACAATGGGGACATTATTGACGGAACAGTAGTTGAAGTTCGCGGCAATGAAGTGATTGTTGATTTGGGAGGATTTAAGTATAACGGTCAGTTATCTCTTGACCAGTTAACAGATGACCCTACTCAAAAGACAACTGATATTGTTAAGGAGGGCGACAAGATTACTGTTTATGTTGTTGGCGTCAATGATGCTGAGGGCAAAGTTGTTCTTTCGAGAAAGAAGCTTGTTGCAATGGAAAGCTGGAACAAGATTAAGGCAGCTTATGAAAACGGAGATGTTTTAACTGCTAAGATTATCAAAGTGGTTAAGGGAGGAGTAGTTGCATTAGCTGAAGCTTATCAGATTTTTGTTCCTGCTAAGCAGATTTCTTTATCGTACATTCAAGATTTGGAAAGCCTAATAAATACAGAAATTAATGTTAAACTAATCGACCTTGATGAGAGAAGAAAAAGAGTTGTTGGATCAGCAAGAGTTATATTGGCAGCTGAAAAACAAGCAGCCGAAGAAAAGTTCTGGGCTGATTGTGAAGTCGGAAAGACATACACAGGTGCAGTTAAGTCATTGACAGCGTTTGGTGCATTTGTTGACCTTGGTGGAGTTGATGGACTTGTTCATATTTCTGAACTTTCATGGAATAAGATCAAGCATCCTTCAGAGGTTGTTAATGTTGGTGATATGTTAACTGTTTATGTTAAGGATATTAACCCTGAAACAAAGAAGATTTCTTTGGGCTATAAGAAAGCAGAAGACAATCCTTGGGCTATTGCACAAGCTAAACTAAATGTTGGCGATGTTGTTAAGGCTACAGTTGTTAGAATTATGCCTTTCGGTGCATTTGCACAGATTATGCCGAATATCGATGGTTTGATTCACATTTCTCAAATTGCAGACAGAAGAATTGAAAAACCTGAAGATGTATTGACAATCGGTGAAGAGGTTGAAGCAAAGATTACAGATATCAATTGGGAGAATAAGAAGATCAGCTTGAGCATCAGAGCATTAATTGCTCCTGTTGTTGAAGAGGTTAAGGAAGAAGCTCCTGTTGTTGAAGAAGAAGCACCAGTTGATGAGGTTGTTCCTGTTGATATTGAAAAGTTTATTTCAGAGGAAGAAGCCCAAGAAGCTGACGCAGAATAATTAGTTTCTTAAAACGATACAGGCACTTTGTTGCGTGTATCGTTTTTACTTAAATTTTAACAAATTATAAACATAGTCTAAAATTATTGACAATGTATAATTTAAATTATATAATTAGATTGTTAAAATTATAGAATTTTGTTGAGAGGATGAAAACAAATGAGTGAAAGACAAGCTAAAACAAAAAGAAAAAATGAAATTAAAAAGGCTCCTGTAAAGAAAAAGAGTGCACTTGATATCATTTCAAATATCATAATTGTTATTCTTATTCTTACCGTTCTTGGTATTGGAGGATGGGCAGTATATTCAAAGTTTAGTCAGATGCCAAAAGAGGAGAGTACAACTGAAAATATAACAACACCTACAATTTCTGAAGCTGCACAACAAGAAGAAATAAGTGTTGAAGAGTTTTTGGCAAAGTATGGCTTAAGTGATGTAGAGGGATTAACTGATGACAAGGAAATTACAGAAATAATGCCTCTTATGACTTTTGAAAACTATGCTGCTTTTGTGGATTCTGATGTAGAGACTTTGAAGCAAGGTATGGGTTTGACAAAGGATTATTCTAATGATACATTGATGAGTGAAATTATTGCAGATATGACTGCATCTGGGCAAGCGCCTGTTGAAGAAACACAAACAGAGGAATAATTAGTTATAATAGAAAGGAATTAAGGTTATGAGTGAAAATGAATTTGAAAA
>JAFXBO010000125.1 GCA_017521775.1 Clostridia bacterium
GTTGCTTTTATTAGTGCTTTGTTCCACTCTACAATAGCTTCTTTATCCTCATACTCTGCACAAACATACACTGAAGAGGGGATTAGCAGGTTTGTGGTCTCTTTTAAAAATCTCCACTCCAAATCACTAAAATCATTGCTTTGTTTGAGGTTTTGTATGTAACCCATTAAGGTTTTCTCTCCAAGATTTGAAATCCTCAATAACTTGCCACACTCTACCTTCATTTTCTTACTATCAAAATTTGCTTCTGAACCCATTAAATCAATCCTCCCTTACATTTATTTCTACGGCCATTGCCTCAAGGAAGTCCTTACACTCGGCAGGCCAGAAGTGTTCTATCCATTCATTTTGATAACAATGTAGATAATTGAAAGGCTTAAAGGATATTAAATCCTTCTCCTCAACTTCTAAACTCTTACGGCAAAAGGCCATATTACCATCAAGACGAATTTGCTCATGCATACAATGAAAACAGCCATTTGAAATTAAGTGCTTTCCATAAGCAAAACCCAATTTCTCATAAATATCCTCCATGCTGTCTAACTTTTTAATTGCTGCTATTTTTTCTTCTTTCATAAAGTTCCACCTTTCAAAAATAATATTTTGGAGTTTCCTTATGCACTCCCTAATAGGAATCCTGCAGTATTCCCATTTAGCAATACATAAGCTATAAGGTCTTGAGGAGTTGAACCCCACCCATCTATGATGGCTGCCACCAGAGACCTTGCCATTTATTCAAAGAAAATCAAGAAAATTGAGCCTGTTAAGGCTTTAAGGCTGAAGGGACTCGAACCCAAATCAAGTCATAGGCTTGACCTACCATAGCAACCTTATCAGCATCTCAGATGCTCTTTCTGTACTCACAATCAGCTTATCCCTTAATAGTGGAGTCATCTACTCTTGCACACAGATAACGGTTTTCACTCGGAAACAAAGGGATTCTTGAGGGAACTACTTTGAACCCTACCTTAGGACTTGGACTCTCTTTGTCCTCAAATTTGACCTCTACTACATAACCATCTGGACAGCAGTGGCACAGACACAGTTTGATAACAACGAACAACTCTGCCGGAAGCATTGGAAGTGCATAATACTCTATTACAAAGTCAAGGGCAGAGATTAGGTCAGATTGTGAAGAAACAGGGATAGAAAACATATCAACTCACCCATTCTGCTACTTTATTTACAAGGTCATTTTTTGCCTTTTCATAGGCATTTCGTGCCTCACAAATTGTAGTTTCAGCCTCATTGACTTCTTCTAACCAACAGAGGAACTCCCAAAGCTCATCTTGAGATAGATACTTGCTTTTGTTAGTCTCAGTAGAGAGGATATAGACATAGGCTTCATCTTCCTCCTCACCCTCGTGGGGAACATAACAGCTAACAATACAGGGATACTGTCCATCATACTTAAACCAGAAAAGGTCATGGTCTTTTAAACCCTGCTCTACCAACTCCACCATATTTTCAATGTTTCTCTTTTCAAAATCAGTCATAAAAATTGTCTCCTTTATTATTTTTTGTTTGATGTCATTTGTTGACTACAAATTGAGTGTATCACACCCAATTTCTTTGCTCGGGGAATCCTCCAAGGGCATTTAAAATCTATTATCCTGCCATTGACTTGATTTTCTCAGCAACAGACAATTTTGCTTCTTCATAAGCCTGCTCGGCCTTCTCAATTTTTGCCCTTAGGTCATCAAGTTTTGTCAGTTCAGCATCAATCTGCTGGATTTCTTCGATACTGAGTTCTTTGTCCTTATAATCTGTATAACCTGCACTACAGGTCGTAACAACGACCTTGTTCTTCTGAGACGGATTCTGAGCTACTTTTACCTCAAGGTCAAAGTGGTCTTCAAGGAGCCAGATATTATGGTCACTATATTTGCACTTAAACTCGTCCAGAAATTGAACTGTCTCGTTCTGGTCGTAGAAATGGTCGTATTCCATGTCCTTACACTTCTTTAACTGATTATGGAACAGTTTATTAATAACTATCTCTTTAAAGGTCTTTCTCGTTCTTTCGAAGGAAATGTGATAGGTGAAAAGATTAAGCTTACAGCCAAGGAGGTTAAAATCACCATAGTTATTGTAAGAATCAGTGGTTCGACAGAATAGTTCTTTGCTATCATTCTTACGAACCCAAGCCTTTTTTGCATAATCTGTAGGCTTACCATTACCATCCTTCTTCATAGAGGGGATAGCTTCTCCAAAATTCTTAACCATATCATAAAAGTAAGTCAATTTACCATCCTGCATACGGTCAACGAACTCAAACTTATCCTCGATAGAGACCTCAGACTCGCAGGAAAAAGCCTTGTCATAACCCTCACCCACACGAGCCATAGTCAGCAGCTTCATATCCTCAACATTCCAATTAAACATAGTAAAAATCTCCTTTCAAAATCAATTAACTAGCCATACTTCTGTTTTCTTCACTCAAGTCAAGAAGCAATTTAATATCATTGAGCTTAGAGGGGTCAACAATAACCTCAGCCTCATTACGACCACCAAAATAGGCGAGAATATGCTTTTTACTAATAGTTGCTGTATATACTTGTCCCTGCTGCTGATATCTGTTTGCAAACCATTTAGCAACTTCGGGGTCAATGGTCCAAGACAGAACCTTAATCTTTTTATTGTTGTAGGAAGTAACACCACGATAGACAGTAATGACATCAGGCA
>JAFXBO010000126.1 GCA_017521775.1 Clostridia bacterium
ATCACCGACTGAAACAATTCAGTCGGTGATTTAATTTTTTTATGGTTTGCGAAGATGTTCGCACTATGGCGGCTTTTGTTGCCGCCTAATTGGACAAGCACTCGTTAACGGCTCGCTTGTGCATTATTAATGCACTTTTGCGAGCCTGCATCTGGGGTGTTTTTTAAGAGGGAACTCCCTCTTAAATGGTTTTAGTCCTTTTGACATCAAAAGGACATAAAAGTTAAAAATTTGCATAGTATTGTTTTTTAGCGCTGTAGTTTGAATTGTCACATTTTTTATGTGTTCTTTTATGACTAAAAGAACCAAAAGTCTTGGGAGCTTCGCCCCAAACCCCAGCGGGGGATGCGATCTCCCCCTGCACCCCTTCAAACGCTTCAAGGGCTCTGCCCTTGAAAATCCCGTTTTATAAAGGGGAATTTGTCGTTCTATAGTATAAAAATTACACATATTTTCTCATATTCTTTAGTGCCGACTTTTCAAGTCGCGACACCTGTGCCTGTGAAATTCCTATTTCATCTGCGATTTCCATCTGGGTTTTACCTTCAAAAAATCGCATATTCAAAATATTTTTTTCTCTTTCGTTTAATCTCTTCATTGCCTCTGATATAGCAATATTCTCAAGCCAGTTTTCATCGGTATTTTTTGTATCCTTAACCTGATCCATAACATAGATTGCCTCTCCACCA
Source organism: Clostridia bacterium (assembly GCA_017521775.1). Lineage (GTDB taxonomy): Bacteria > Bacillota > Clostridia > UBA1381 > UBA1381 > RGIG1988. Next base: position 690 of record JAFXBO010000126.1, read on the forward strand.
TCGTGATATACAGGCTCATAAAGGCTAACAGGGTCGCAAATTGCATCAAGTGCAAAAACAACATCCTCTTTGGGTAAATCCATTTCCTTTGCAATTTCTGCAACGGTCGGCTCTTTGGAATTTTTGTTAACAAGCTTTTCCTTAACGTAAAGTGCCTTATATGCAATATCCTTTAGGGAACGGCTTACTCTTATTGCGTTATTATCTCTTAAATATCTCCTGATTTCGCCTATTATCATAGGTACAGCATAGGTGGAGAACTGAACATTTTGTGACAAATCGAAGTTGTCTATTGCTTTAATAAGACCTATACACCCAACCTGAAACAAATCATCGATATTTTCTCCTCGGTTATTAAATCGTTGAATAACACTTAAAACAAGTCTTAGGTTTCCTTCTACAAATTCCTCTCTTGCCACACTATCCCCTGACTTTATCTTTAAAAACAATTCCTCTTTTTTCTCTCTTGGTATGACTGGTAGCTTTGAGGTGTTTACTCCGCATATATCAACCTTGTTAATCACATAAAAAACCCCCTTTATAATATGTACACATAATTTTCGATTAACAGGCTTTGGAGAATAATTATATTATTGCCAAAATGAAAGGTTTAATACGAGTATTTTTTTTGTAGAACTTTACAAGTATTTTTTTATTAAAAACTATTGACTTTTTTGTCAAATTAGTATAAAGTTTTTATGATAGGGTAATTCTCACTTTTTTGAGATACTATCGGCTTGTTCCTGTAATTTGGACAAGCAGTTTTATATTGAATTGGAGGTAGAAAGTTGGGGAAAATTGTCAGTCTTGATAACATATGCTTATCATTTGAGGGAGAACAGATACTAAACAATATTAATTTGGACATTTTCGATAAGGAATTTGTTACTTTGCTTGGCCCATCGGGTTGTGGAAAGACAACTACTTTGCGTATTATTGGTGGATTTTTGGAGCCTGATTTAGGTGATGTTATTTTTGATGGGAAGAAAATGAATAATATTCCTCCACATAAAAGAAACATCAACACTGTGTTCCAGAGATATGCGCTCTTTCCTCATTTGAATGTTTACGATAATATAGCTTTTGGATTAAGAGTAAAAAAACTCAATGAAAAGGAAATAAAAGAAAGAGTTTTTGAGATGTTAAAGCTTGTCAATCTTGTGGGATTTGAAAATCGTTCTGTGCAAAGGCTTTCAGGTGGTCAGCAACAAAGAGTTGCCATTGCAAGAGCACTTATCAATCGTCCAAAGGTGCTTTTACTTGATGAGCCTTTGGGTGCATTAGATTTAAAGCTTCGTAAAGAAATGCAAATCGAGCTGAAAAAAATCCAACAGAGCCTTGAAATTACATTTATATATGTAACTCACGATCAGGAAGAAGCACTTACAATGAGTGATACTGTTGTGGTTATGAATAATGGTGTTATTCAGCAAATCGGCACTCCTCAGGATATTTACAACGAGCCTGTGAATGCTTTCGTGGCTGATTTTATTGGTGAGAGTAATATAATAGACGGAATTATGTTAAAAGACTGTCTTGTTAATATATTTGGGCAGGAATTTGAATGTGTTGACAAAGGATTTTCTCTAAATGAAGAAGTTGATGTTGTTATCCGTCCTGAAGATATACATATAATACCAAAGGATAATGCAAGACTTTTTGGCACTGTTGAAACAGTAACCTTTAAGGGTGTGCATTATGAGATGCTTGTGCGTTCTGATAATTTTAACTGGCTTATTCATTCAACAAAGGCAGCTGAGCAAGGCTCAGTTATCGGAATGGATGTTGACCCGTTTGATATTCATATTATGAAAAAGACAACTGAATAAAGGGGGGCGGACAGATTGAATGAAAATACTCATACACACCGTTCTCTTTTGCAAAAGCTTATAGCAGCACCTTATATAGTATGGATGATTGTCTTTATCATTGTTCCGCTTGCTATGGTTGCATATTTTGCTATGACAACTGCTGATGGCGTGTTTACCTTGGAAAATATTAAAGATGTATGGCAATATGCAAATATATTTGTTCGTTCGATATGGCTTGCAGCTATTGCAACAGTTATTTGTCTTGTGATTGCATATCCTGCAGCATATATTCTTTCAAGAACAAGTGCAAGTGCTCAAAGCACACTGTTGATGCTGGTTATGCTTCCTATGTGGATGAACTTTTTATTAAGAACATATGCGTGGATGACTATACTGGGAAACAACGGACTTATAAATTCATTTTTAGGTCTTTTTGGGATAGACTCAATAAAAATGCTAAATACACAGGGTGCAGTTGTTTTGGGAATGGTTTATAATTATCTTCCATATATGATTTTGCCATTATACACTGTGATGATGAAAATTGATAAGAGTGTATTGGAGGCAGCACACGATTTGGGATGCAATGGAGCCAAGACTTTGTTTAAAGTTGTTATGCCGCTTAGTATTCCCGGTATAACCTCTGGAATAACAATGGTATTTGTGCCTGCAATTTCAACTTTTATAATCTCAAGAATGCTTGGCGGAGGTTCACAGCTCTTAATCGGTGACCTTATAGAAATGCAGTTTTTGGGAAATTCCTATAATCCAAACCTTGGTTCAGCAATTTCGCTGGTGCTTATGGTTATAGTTTTAATTATTATGACTGTTATGAATCAGTTCGATGCTGGTGATGACAAGGTGTTGATGTAGGAGGTGCAGAATATGAAAAAAATATCAAAATTATATCTTGCTCTTTTATTTCTTTTTCTTTATGCACCGATTTTTGTTTTAATTGTTTACTCATTTAACGAAAGCAAGAGTAAAACAGTTTTTTCGGGATTTACATTTGACTGGTATATAAAGCTTTTTAATAATGAGCTTATTATGACTTCGTTGGGAAATACTCTGCTCATTGCAATTGTGGCTTCAGTTGTTTCAACTATATTGGGAACTATGGCTGCAATAGGCTTTTCTAAAATGAGAAAGCTTCCAAGAGCGTTGATGATGAATGTCAACAATATTCCGATTATAAATCCTGAAATCGTAACAGGTGTATCCCTGATGCTTTTATTCGTATTCTTCGCTGCAAGAATGAATTTCGAGTTTGGAATGGGAACACTTTTACTTGCTCATATAACATTTGATGTTCCGTATGTGGTTTTGAATGTTATGCCGAAGCTAAGACAGATGAATCCTCATATATATGAGGCAGCACAGGATTTGGGATGTAACCCCGTAAAAGCATTTTTCAAGGTTGTTCTGCCTGAGATAATGCCCGGAGTTTTATCGGGATTTTTAATGAGCTTTGCTTATTCCTTGGATGATTTTGTAATCAGCTATTTTACGAGCGGCTCAAATTCTCAGACATTACCTATCACCATTTATTCAATGACAAGAAGAAAGGTGAGCCCTGAAATCAATGCTTTATCAACTATAATCTTTATTGTGGTTGTGACAGTTTTGGTTGTTAAAAATATTTTGGAAAAAAGAGATATGAAAAAGAGAAATGAAGAAATCTTAGTCGAAAGATAACACAATGGAAGGGAAGAGATAGTATTGACAAAAAAAATTAGTTTGGTTTTGGCAGCATTGTTGGGATTTGGAGCAATCAGCGCTTGTTCGGATAAGCTTGCAGAGCCAACAGTTAATGTTTCTGACAAAGCATATTATGAAAAATTCAAGGAAGACGGTCTTTCAATTAATGTGTATAACTGGGGAGAATATATAGCTGACGGAAGTGAGGATGAGATGATGAATGTCAATGCAGAATTTGAGGCATTGACAGGTATTGAGGTTAACTACACAACCTATGCTACCAATGAAGAGCTTTATGCGAAAATGAAGGGTGGCGGCGCTGATTATGACATAATCATACCATCCGATTATATGATTTCAAGAATGATTAAAGAGGATATGTTAAAACCTCTTGATTATACTAAAATTCCGAATGCTCAGTATATAATGGACAGTTTTAAAAACGCAACCTATGATGAGGGCGATAAATATTCAGTTCCTTACACCTGGGGAACAGTCGGAATTATATATGACAAGGAGGCAGTTACAGAAACCGATATCGACTGGGATATTTTGTGGAACGAAAAGTATTCAGGACAAATTCTTATGTTTGATAATCCAAGAGATGCATTCGCAATAGCAGAGCTTATTTTGGGATATTCTCTAAACACAGAAAATCCTGATGAACTAAAAAAGGCTGCTGACAAACTAACCCAGCAAAAACCTCTTGTACAAGCGTATGTAATGGATGAGATTTTTGATAAAATGGGTGCTCAGGAAGCAGCACTAGCTCCTTATTATGCAGGTGATGGTGTGACCTTGATGAAAGATTACGAGCATTTGGGATTCGTAGTTCCAAAGAGTGGAACAAATCGTTTTGTTGATGCAATATGCATTCCAAAAACATCTGGAAAAGAAGATTTAGCACATATGTATATCAATTTTCTTTGCGAGCCTGAGGTTGCATTGGCAAATGCAGAATACATTGGTTATTCAACACCAAACTCTGTAGCTTTTGAAAATATCAGCGATGAGATTAAGAATGACGGAATTTCATATCCTGATGATGAGTATTTAAATAATAAAACAACAGTTTATAAAAACCTGTCAGATGATGCTAATAAATTGATGCAGGACTTGTGGACTGCTATGAAATCTGAAAGCTAAGTGTTAAATTTGCACAAATATGGTCATTTAATGTTGTTTGAATAAATATTGACATTAGATAAAAAAAATAGTATAATATTTGTAAACTGAAAATATGAGAGGATGAAAGATTTATGAAAAAAATTATATCAATTATAATTGCATCTGCAATGCTGTTGAGTACAACAACTTCATTCGCAGCAAGCCTTAAAGATGTTATAAGAGATTATGTTGGTGTTGATGTGATGGAGGAACTAACAAGGGATGTTCCTGTTCCAACAGACATATCTGTGAAAACTCAAAGTGGTACATTTGAAAACGGACCATTGATACTTTCACTTTATAATACAAAGAACACAAAGTTCTCTTTTAAAGCAAGTATTGATATGGAAAATGTAAAAGCAAGATATGCTGATTATAAAGCAGCAGCAGAAGCTTTGGTTGCCGGTGACACTGCATTGGAAACTGAGCTTGCAGGATGTACTGTTTCAGGTCAGTTTATAATTACTGTTCTTTATCCAACACAGAACTTTACTGTTAATCCTGCTGCAAAAACAGACACTGCAATGGCAGGATTTACATCTGAAAACGGTGATCATTTAGATGTTTTTGAAGAAACAGTAGCAAGAGATATTACAACAGATGGAAAAATTGTTATAACTGTTGATGTTAAAGCTGGAACAACAATTGATGATTTGGATGCATTATCTGATTTATATCTTACATATGACAATAATGCTATAAATGCAGACGGAGAATATACTGTAAGAGGTACAGTTACAGGTTATACAACAATTAAGTCAGGAAATGATGAAATTGGTGAGATTACATATTTGTTTAATCAGGAAGCCGGCAAAGAAAATGATGCAGATTATCGTGACCCTGCTGATGACATAAGCGCAACAGTGGTTGTATCAAGTCCTAGCTCAGGCGGAACAAGTCTTGGTGGCGGAATAAGACACGATCTTACAATAATGGATGGAGATGCAGAGCATAGCGGAAAGCAGTATTTGGATAATACAACAGTTGAAATAGGCAAGCTTCCAATGCCTGAAAAAGAGGGTTATGTGTTTGCTGGTTATTATTACGATAAAGAGTTCACAAAGCCTGTTGAAGAAACATTTAAGTTAACAGAAGATACTACTATCTATATTAAGTGGAAGGCAAGTGTTTTGAACGAAACAAATCACTTTGCATTTATTATCGGATATCCTATGGAAGACGGTCGTGAAGAAGTAAGACCTGAAAACAATATGACAAGAGAAGAAATTGCAACAGTATTCTATCGTTTGTTGAAGGATGATGTAAGAGATAAGTTGTTCACAGATGAAAACAATTTCCCTGATGTAGCGACTGAAAGATGGTCTAATAAGGCAATATCAACTGTTGCAAATGGTAATTATATTAACGGATATGAGGATGGAACATTCAGACCTGCACAGCCAATCACAAGAGCTGAATTCGTAACAATTGCTGCAAGAGCTTATGCTGTTGAAGAAGTTTACACATACGAGGTTGACTTTACTGATGTTAAGGGACACTGGGCAGATAAGTATATTAACTATGCAACAGTATCAGGTTGGATTGATGGTTATGAAGACAACACATTCAAGCCTGACCAGTACATCACAAGAGCAGAGGTTATGAAGATAATCAACCATATGTTGGGTCGTCGTGTTAACGAAGAAGGACTTACTCCTGATGCTAAGCGGTGGGTGGATAACTCCAAGGATAAGTGGTATTACTATGAAGTAATCGAAGCTACAAACTTCCACGCATTTGACAGAGCAGAAGGCGAAACATATGAAACATGGACAGAAATTTTAGAAAATGAAATCCTTGTTGATAAGCCTGAATATGAAGACGCATAATAGTTAAAAGGATAGGCTGTCTTGCCCAATGGGTGAGACAGCCTCTTTTTTTGGTTTTACTATTGCGTTTTTTCTTATTTTATTATATAATGATAAAAAAAGAAATAAATGGAGATTTTATATATGGGCAAAAGACAAACAAGAAGCGAGGCAAGAATTGAGGCATTTAAGCTTATTTTTCAAACAGAGGTTAATAATGACGATATTGACTTTTTGTTCGAGCATATGTTAGAGGAATTGCCTAAGTGTGCTGATAATATTGATTATATCAAAACAGCAGTGCTTGGAGTTATCAATAAAAAGGAAGAACTTGATGAGGAAATAAAGAAAAATCTAACAAGTGGCTGGAAATTAGAGAGAATAACAAAGGTATCATTAGCAGTTCTGCGTCTTGCTATTTTTGAAATAAAATATATTGAAGATGTGCCGACAAATGTTGCAATAAATGAAGCGATTGAAATTGAAAAGAAATTTGACAATCCTGATAATTCTGCATTTGTCAACGGTGTGTTGGCAGGGTTTGTTAAGTCGTTATGATTTATCTTGGTTTTGATACAAGTAATTATACCACTTCGGTTGCGTGTTGTGGGGAAATTTCGCTAAATATCCGAAAGCTGTTAGAAGTTAAAAAGGGAGAAAGAGGGCTACGACAGAGTGATGCCCTTTTTCAGCATATAAAAAGACTTCCTGATTTATTCGGGGAACTCTCAGAAAAAATTAATATGAAAGATGTTAAAGGCATAGGAGTAAGCGTCAGTCCCCGAAGTGTTGACGGCTCATATATGCCTGTTTTTCTTGCAGGAGAAAGTTTTGCAAGAGTTTGTGCCGATTCCTTGGGCGTTCCTCTTTATAGTTTTTCTCATCAGGAAGGTCATATTATGGCAGGAATTCACTCTTGTGGCAATTTCGAGCTTTTGGAAAAACCATTTTTGAGCGTTCATTTGTCGGGAGGAACTTGTGAAATCCTTTTGACAAGATATGAAAATGGACATTTTGTGTCCGATATAATTGGTGGAACAAAGGACATCAGTGCAGGTCAGCTTATTGACAGAGTCGGAGTTAAGCTCGGACTTAGTTTTCCGTGTGGAAAAGAATTAGAAAAAATTTCAAATAATTCAGAAAAAGAAATTAAATTGCCCGTTAACTCTTCCGATGGATATATAAATTTTTCGGGAATTGAAACGAAAGCGTTATCATTGGTTGGAACGATTCCTGATGAGGACTTGGCAAAAAGCTTATTTATTGCTATTGCAAAGGCACTTTCTGATGCATTGAATTATTGTGTTTTGAAATATTCTTTAGAAAATATTTTGATTGTAGGTGGCGTAATATCAAACAGCATAATAAAAGAATATTTAAGGCAAAATGTATCTGCGATGATTGATTTTGCGTCGGTAGAATTTTCGACAGATAATGCACTTGGAATTGCACTTTTATGTGAAAGGAACAGATAATGGAACAGATTATTGCAACCGTTTCGCAGTTAAACGGTTTTATTAAAAAAACTTTTGAAGCAAACCCTGTTTTTTCGGATATCTGGATAAAGGGAGAAATTTCGAATTTTAAAAAACATTATTCAGGACACATCTACCTCACCTTAAAGGATGAGGGCGGAGTGTTGAAAGCAGTTATGTTTAAATCAAGCGCATATTCTCTTTCCTTTACACCGTCTGACGGAATGAAGGTCATTGCCCGTGGTCGTGTTTCGGTATATGAGGCAAGTGGAGCGTACCAGTTATATATCAGCGAAATGCTTCCTGATGGTGTAGGAGAACTATATATTGCTTATGAAAAGCTGAAAAAGAAGCTGGAAGCTGAAGGTCTTTTTGATGAGGAACACAAAAAACCAATACCAAAATATCCATCATCAGTTGGTGTTGTGACAGCATCAACAGGTGCAGCAGTTCGTGATATTATAAATGTTATGACAAGAAGATATCCTTATGCAGAAATAATCGTATATCCTGCGCAGGTTCAGGGCGCAGGTGCAGCCGAGAGCATTGTTAAAGGAATTGAATATTTTAACAGGGAAAAAATATGTGATACAATCATTGTGGGCAGAGGTGGAGGCTCTATTGAGGATTTGTGGGCATTTAATGAGGAAATGGTTGCATATGCAATCTATAATTCAGAAATTCCTATAGTTTCTGCAGTAGGTCACGAGGTTGATTTCACGATTTCTGATTTTGTTGCAGATTTGAGAGCGCCAACTCCATCGGCAGCTGCCGAGCTTGCAGTTCCGTCACAAACAGAATTGATGAGAAAAATTGAGGACCTCGAATATGCAATCAAAACTCTCCTTGTTTCAAATTTAAAAAATAAAAAGTTAAAATTAAATTCTGTAAAATTAATATCTCCTCAGGACATAATAGAAAATTACTTCCTGAGATTAGACGCATCAACAAAGGAAATAATAAATGGTATGGAAAAGGTTATTTCGATAAACAAGGAAAAGTATGTTGGAATTTTATCAAGACTTGATGCGCTGAGCCCATTAAAAGTTTTAAAAAGAGGATTTTCGGTGGCTGTTGATGAGAATGAAAATGTTATAAAGTCAGTTGCTGAGCTTGATGAAAAGAAAAATTTTGTTTTAAGACTTTTTGATGGGGAAAGAAATTGTCGGGTAATAAATAAGAAGGAAATAGGTGAATGATATGACTAAAAATTTTGAAGCTTCAATGAAAGAGTTAGAGGAAATTGCAGAAAAGCTTTCTTGCGGAGAAATTTCGCTTGATGAATCAATTAAGCTTTTTGAAGATGGTATGAAATTATCAAAAAGCTGTCAGAAAATTTTGGAGGATGCTGAGAAAAAGGTTAATATTCTTCTCGAAAAAGATGGAGAAATGAAAAAACAATCTTTTGAGAGTGAGGAATAATAAATGAGTGGGTTTTTTGAGGTCTTTAAAAATTCAGTTATTTTTACTGCAATACTTGGTTGGTTTATTGCTCAGTCACTAAAGGTCATACTTGTTTTTTTAAAACATAAAAAATTAGATTTCAGAAGATTTATAGGCTCGGGAGGAATGCCGAGTTCACATTCATCTACGGTTATGGCGTTGTCTACTGCCATTGGATTGACCGAAGGGTTTTTAAGTAATATGTACGCAGTCAGTCTTGTGTTAGCGCTTATTGTTATGTACGATGCAGCAGGTGTCAGGCGTGCAGCAGGTCAACAGGCAAGAATTCTTAATAAAATTGTTGAGGAATGGGGGAAGTCAAGCTTTTCCGATACCGAAAAGAAATTAAAAGAGCTTTTGGGACATACTCCTGTTGAGGTTTTATCGGGTGCTGTCTTGGGTATTCTGATTGCAGTTATAAGACATATATAATTTTTTGAAAATTTGGATAAAATTAAGTTTCTTTTGGCAAATATTTTCGCACATATTAAAAGCATATCAGTGCAAAATAAGAGTGTAATCAAAATTGATGATTACATTTAATTAAATGACAGACGGGATTAAAAGTCCAAAAAAATTAATGGAGGAAAGTATTATGTCAAAGAACAAGATTGTAGTTCCAGAAGCTAAAAAGGCTATGGAAAACTTCAAGATGGAAGCAGCAAACGAAGTTGGTGTTAACTTAAAGCAAGGTTACAATGGTGACCTAACATCAAGACAGGCTGGTTCAATTGGTGGACAGATGGTTAAGAAGATTTGCCCCGAACGAAATAAGAGTTTTGACAGAAATTATAGGTGGCTTGACGGACACTTGAAAACTATTTCTTATACCTATACAGTAACCGCATAAATATATTGCGCATGGCGATTAAATTGCTGTGCGTAATATTTTTTTAGAAATTTAAAATTTGTTGTTGTATTTTACTTAAAATTATGATACAATAATTACAACAGATAATAAAGGAGGTTATTATATGCCAAATATCAGACCTGTTTCAGATTTGAGAAATTACGCAGAGGTATTAAAAGAAATTTCATTTGACGAGCCAGTATTTCTTACAAAGAACGGCAGAGGTCGTTATGCCATTGTCGATATGGAAGAATATGAAAAAACAAAAGCAATCATTAAACTTATGGGCAAACTTGCCGAAGCCGAAAAATCCGTAAAAGAAAACGGCTGGATATCTAATGACGATGTTAAAGCTGCTTTGGGGGTATGATGATGAAAATACGAGTTACCCCTACTGCATTAAATGACCTTAAAGAAATCAAGTCTTATATCGAAAATGATTTGTCAAATCCCATAGCTGCAAATAATGTAATTAAGCGTATAATTGACGATTATAGTCGCTTGGAAATTTCTCCCCATATGGGACCGTCATTATCGACCAAAGTGCCTTTTGATACAGATTACCGCTTTATCGTCAGCGGAAATTATCTTGTATTCTACAAAGCCGATGACGAATATGTTTCAATTTATCGTATCTTGTATGGTCGCCGTGATTACCTTAAAATCATTTTTGATGATATTGAATTAAACGACGAAGAATAAACGAACACCCTCAAAGAGTAAACAATTCCTTTGAGGGTGTTTTTGTATCTACAATTTATTTGCTATTCATATTTTTATTCTTGCGAAACTGTTTATAACTAAAATATAGAAAAACTGCACTTGCCAACGAACAAATGATGCTTATAATAGCTTTAATTCTTATTCCCCAAATTCGTTTTGACCAACTAGCCATTAATTCTTTGTAAGAATTAGCAATAGAACGATATGAGGAGCTTAAAAATCCTCCTGAATTTGCTGTAGCTGATGTATCTCTGTATCCATCCAAACATTCGTTATATTGTTGGACATAATAAGAATAATTACTTGATGTTAATTGGGTTATAGCAATAATCAAGCACGTTAATGTTAGAACTCCGAGAACTACCATGATTACCACATTATATTTATTAACAATCTCTAAAATCTTTTCTTTTGCAAGTTTAATTTTTGGATTGATGCTTTTCTCGGGGATGTCAGTTTTTCCGGTTGTTGCAGACACTACTATTGTGCTTGGTTCATTATCGTTAACGGCGATATTACAATTCTCACATACATTTGTGTTTTCTGGCAACAAAGTGCCACAATTTCTACAATACATAAAATCTCTCCTCTAATCTATTAATGTTACGGTAATTTTTGAGATTGAAGTGTTTCTAGGTACCGACAATCTAAATGTTTTTGATTCCCCCGGGGATAAGCCCTCGGAACCAACTGCATAAGTCCAATCCGTATCAAGCACATTTCCGTTAGAATCTTTAAAAGCACCTTTTACTTTTACATAAGAATATGTTTTCTTACCATTATTTGTAACACTTCCGGTACATACTTCGTACGAAGAATTATCAGTTAGTTGTAAATTTGAAATCTTTATAGCAGAATACATTGATTCATAAGATGATCCTGAGCTTGAAGAAGATTTCAAACTACCACCCTTTTTATATTCGTAATCGGATTCAACAATCATATAACCTGACTTTACAACAAATTTGTCATTCAACCATTTAAAATAACCTCGCTTTGGATGCCATTCTATAGTGTCGTCTAATTCGGTATCTGAACTTGACCATTTCATTGTTCCTTCATCGCCATCTATTGTAATTTGTTTCCAATCATCATATGTCCATGTCCCCTGCATTGCATTTCGCATATCTTCGACAGAGGAATATGTAACTCTGCTATTTAAAACAATCGCATTTATGATTAAGCATAAAAATGCAAATGCTACAACGCCAATTATGCTATATTTAATTGTATTTTTCTTTTTGGTTTCTTCTGCTTTGATTTTTCGCTCAATTTCTTTTTCCTTGTGTTCAGCTATTAAAGAATCAAGAACTTCTGCGGTTTCATATTGAAAAGCATTAATTTTTTCTAAGCCACATTTTACACAAGTATCGTCATTGATTAAATTGAATTTTCCACAAGAGCAAACCCAACCATTATCTAATGATAATGGCTTGTTAACAATCGCAGGATTTATTTCACGCAAAGAAGCAAGTACTAATGCTTCTTCTTCGTTATTTGAGTCATATTCTTCTATTTCATACTCAATATAATTGGGTTCATCGTATGTAATAACTGTCCCATCTGCAAAGCAATACTGACTTTCGGTTAATTCGATTTTTCTAATTTCGGAATTTGGTAATGTAAACTTCAGATTTTTTACGCTACCTTCATATTCTACTGATAAATCTTGTAAAACGATAAGAAATGAATCATTATTGTTTATGTTAACAACATCTCCAAAAGAATTATATCCTTTCCCTTTGAATTTAATGGCATTCATTGTTTTGTTATAAACATTAGTAAATGAAACATACGCTGTTGGTATGTCATTCACAACTTTAACGTCAAATGTTAAATCCTTGATACAAGAATTTAAATCTAACTTGATTTGCTTACTTATCATAATTATCCTCCTATTTTTATGGTATTATAAGTTAATTTCCGTTCCACATTTTGGACAATAATATCCGTGCGAAATTTCAATAATATTATTTATTAAATAGTCAAAATCTTTTTCAATTCTATTTCTTGGAATATGTATATCGTCTTTCGGTGATTGCGATCTGTGCAAATAAAAATTTGGATAGTTCTTTTTTATACCAATAGTGAAATTTTGTTTGCTTGCTACTTCCGCATATTCGTCATAATGCAAAACAGCAATCTCGCTATCTTTTAGGGTTTTAACCCCGCATAACAGGTAAAT
>JAFXBO010000127.1 GCA_017521775.1 Clostridia bacterium
ATCCAATACTGCTTCTTTATCGTTTAGCTTAATACCATAATCAAAGAATTTCTGAGAATCAAGCTGAGTATCCAATGGCTTCATTGAAAGAGCCTTGTTACCCTTAACCTCAGGACATACATTAGCACATGAACCACAACCTGTACAATCCATTACTGAAATAGCAACGCCAAAGTACATTCCGTCCATTTGCTTCATATTAAAATATTTTGTTCCCTCAGGAGCATTATTCTTTTCTTCTTCTGTCAATGCAACTGTTCTGATAACAGCGTGAGGACACACATATGAACACAATCCACACTGTAAGCATACATCAGGATTCCATTCAGGAACATCAATTGCAATTCCTCTCTTTTCAAAAGCTGATGAACCAAGTGGAACTTCACCTGTTACATATGGCTCGAATGTTGAAACTGGTAATTGCATACCTCTGAACTGGTTAACAGGAACTAATACATTATTTACATAATCGATTAGCTTTCCTTCACCCTCGTGCTTAACGCTCAAGTCTTCAGCTTCTGCGTTCTTCCAGTTTTCAGGAACTTCAACCTTAACAACCTGCTTAGCTCCTGCATCAATAGCATCGTGATTCATCTTAACGATTGCATCACCCTTCTTTGAGTAAGATGCTGTTGCAGCGTCTTTCATATACTTAATTGCATCTTCTGCAGGAATAATGTTAGCAAGTTTAAAGAACGCAGATTGCAATACAGTGTTAATTCTGTTTCCAAGTCCGATTTCCTTACCAATCTTAACACCATCAATTGTATAGAACTGAATGTTGTTATCAGCAATATATTTCTTAACTTGTCCAGGAATGTGCTCTTCCAATTCTTCTGCATTCCATGAGCAGTTCAATAGGAATACACCGCCTGGCTTAACATCAGAAACCATATCATACTGTCTGATATATGAAGCTTTGTGACAAGCAACAAAGTCAGCCTTGTTAATCAAATATGTTGATGTAATCTTAGCGTCACCGAATCTCAAGTGAGAAACTGTCAAACCACCTGATTTCTTTGAGTCATAATCAAAGTAAGCCTGAACATTCATATCTGTGTGGTCACCGATAATCTTAACTGAGTTCTTGTTAGCACCAACAGTACCATCAGCACCCAATCCCCAGAACTTACAACTTGTGATGTTAGCTGGTGTTGTATCAGGGTTTTCATCAATTGGAAGTGAAAGATTTGTTACATCGTCATTAATACCGATTGTAAATCTTCTCTTATCATTATTCTTATATACTGCAATTATCTGTGCAGGAGTTGTATCCTTTGAACCCAAACCGTAACGGCCTGAATAGATATCACAGCCCTGGAACTTAGAACCTTGCAATGCAGCAACTACATCAAGGTACAATGGTTCACCAACTGAACCTGATTCCTTAGTTCTGTCAAGAACAGAAATCTTCTTAACTGTATCAGGAATAGCATCAATCAAGTGCTTAGCTGAGAATGGTCTGTAAAGTCTAACCTTAATCAATCCTACCTTTTGTCCATTTGCATTTAAGTAATCTACTGTTTCTTGTATAGTGTCACAAACTGAACCCATAGCAATGATAACTTGTGTAGCATCCTTTGCACCATAGTAGTTGAACAACTTATAGTCTGTTCCGATTTCAGCATTTACCTTATCCATATATTCCTGTGTTAAATCAGGAATTGCATCATAATACTTGTTAACAGCTTCTTTAGCCTGGAAGAAAATATCAGGGTTTTGAGCTGTACCTCTTTGCGCTGGGTGTTCAGGATTCAATGATCCTCTTCTAAAATCATTTAGTGCATCCCAATCAACCATTTTTGCCAATGTTTCATAATCCCAACAAGCAACCTTCTGGTACTCATGAGATGTTCTGAAACCATCAAAGAAATGAAGGAAAGGAACTCTTCCCTTAATTGTTGTTAAGTGTGCAACTGCACCTAAATCCATAGCTTCCTGTGGGTTTGTTGATGCAAGCATTGCAAAACCTGTCTGACGACAAGCCATAACGTCCTGATGGTCACCAAAAATTGAAAGTGCATGAGAAGCCAAAGCTCTTGCAGATACATTAAATACGCAAGGTAACAATTCACCTGCTATCTTATACATATTTGGAATCATCAACAACAAGCCTTGTGAAGCAGTGTAAGTAGTTGTAAGTGCACCTGCTGTTAATGAGCCGTGAACTGTACCTGCAGCACCTGCCTCTGATTGCATTTCGGTAACCTTAACAGTTTGTCCGAAAATATTTTTTTGTCCGGCTGCAGCCCATTTATCTGTTACTTCAGCCATGTTTGATGATGGTGTGATAGGATAGATAGCTGCAACATCTGTAAACGCATATGACGCATAAGCAGCAGCGTTATTTCCATCCATAGTTTTCATCTTTCTTGCCAATGGAATCTCCTCCTTAAATTAATCCTTTAGCGTATGCGTTTGACTAAACATACATACTCACCTTATATAATAACACTTTTTTCTAATAAAATCAATATCTATTTAATATATTTTTACATTATTTTTGAGATTTTTTATATATAAAATATACACATATGACCATTGTGTTGCCTCTTTTAAAAATCTTGTCGACAACCTCCCAAATTTCTCCAACCCAATTTGACAAAAAAATCGTTAATAAGGTTGTATAATAATTTTACGGAGGAAAGACCGATGACAATTTATATTGATGTACTTTTTTTTATAAACTTAATTTCAGATTTTTTGATTTTATCCCTTTGCGATAATTCATTTTCAAAAAAGTCTGTTGTAAAAAGAATTTGTGCCTCATGTATTGGTTCGTTGTATGCGTGTCTATTTGTTTTTAATATTAAT
>JAFXBO010000128.1 GCA_017521775.1 Clostridia bacterium
ATAAAATTCATCCTAAAATAATCACTAAACAAAATGTTGATAACTTTACAAGACAATTAAAAATGCTTGGTTTTTCTTTTGATTGGGACAGAGAGATTAACACTACTGACCCTAATTATTATAAGTGGACACAATGGATTTTCAAGAAACTATTTGAAAAGGGACTTGCATACAAGCAGGAGATGCCAATAAACTGGTGTACAGGCTGTAAGGTTGGATTATCAAATGAAGAAGTTGTAAATGGTGTATGTGAACGTTGTGGCAGTGAGGTTGTTCAAAAGAGAAAGAGCCAGTGGATGTTAAAAATCACAGAATACGCTCAAAGACTTATAGATGACCTTGATGATGTTAATTATATTGAAAGAGTTAAGACTCAGCAAAAGAACTGGATTGGAAGATCAGAGGGAGCAGAGGTTAAATTCGCATTAACATCGGGGGATGAAATGATTGTTTACACAACAAGATGTGACACATTGTTTGGTGCTACATATGTTGTATTATCGCCTGAACACGCACTTGTTCAAAAATTATTACCAACACTTGAAAACTCTGATAAGGTTTCTGATTATATTGCGCAAGCCTCTAAAAAATCAGAGTTTGAAAGAACAGAATTAGCTAAAGAAAAGACAGGTGTAGAGCTAAAGGGTGTTTATGCAATTAACCCTGTTAACAATGAAAAATTACCTGTATGGATTTCTGATTATGTATTGGTAACATATGGAACAGGTGCTATTATGGCAGTTCCTGCACACGATACACGTGACTGGGAGTTTGCAAAGAAATTCAATCTTCCTATTATTGAGGTTGTTGCAGGTGGTGAAAATGTTCAGGAGGAAGCATATACAGATGTTTCAGAAGGCAATTTGGTTAATTCAGGTTTCTTAAATGGTATGTCTGTTAAGGAAGCAATTCCTGCTATGATTAAATGGCTTGAAGAAAAAGGACTTGGAACTAAGAAGGTTAACTATAAATTAAGAGACTGGGTATTCTCACGTCAAAGATATTGGGGAGAGCCAATTCCTCTTGTATATTGCGAAAAATGTGGTTGGGTTGCAATTCCTGATGAAGAATTACCTTTGGTATTGCCTGAGATTGAAACTTTTGAGCCTGGTGAAAATGGTGAATCACCATTGGCAAAAGCATATGACTGGATTAAGACAACTTGTCCTTGTTGTGGTGGAGAAGCTCAGAGAGAAACAGATACAATGCCTCAATGGGCAGGTTCAAGCTGGTATTTCTTAAGATATATTGACCCTGACAATAATGATGCTTTTGCATCAAAAGAGGCACTTGATTATTGGATGCCTGTTGACTGGTACAATGGTGGTATGGAGCATACTACATTGCACTTGTTGTATTCAAGATTCTGGCATAAATTCCTATACGATATTGGAGTTGTTCCTTGTAAAGAGCCATATATGAGAAGAACATCTCATGGAATGATTTTGGGTGAGAACAATGAGAAGATGTCAAAATCAAGAGGAAATGTTGTCAATCCTGATGAGGTTGTTGATGAATTCGGTGCAGATGCATTCAGAACATACGAAATGTTTATCGGAGCATTTGACCAGTCAACTCCTTGGTCACAACAGGGCTTAAAGGGTTGCTATAAATTCCTTGAAAGAGTATGGAATTTACAGGATATTTTAACTGATGAAGAAGGATATTCTGCTGATTTAGAAAAGAATATTCACAAGACAATCAAAAAGGTTAGTGAAGACATAGAAAGAATGAAATTCAATACTGCTATTGCTTCATTAATGAGCTTGGTTAACGATTTCTACAAAAAAGGCAGTGTTACAAAGGGCGAGTTTATTGCTTTAATCACACTATTAAATCCTGTTGCTCCTCATATGACCGAAGAATTATGGGAGATGTATGGAAAGGGCGGATTGCTTTCGATTTTACCTTGGCCTCAATTTGATGAAGAAAAGACAGTTGATGATGAAATTGAAATTGCAGTACAAATTAATGGCAAGGTAAGGGATAAATTAGTGATTGCAGCAGGGCTTGACAGAGCACAGACAGAAGAGGCTGCTCTTGCGTCTGATACAGTTAAAGCATTGATTGACGGTAAACAGATAGTTAAAGTAATTCCTGTGCCTGATAAACTAATAAACATTGTTGTTAGATAAAACTTAAAAGACAGAAGGTTTTAACCTTCTGTCTTTTTGTTGTAATCAGTTAGCATGTGCATACATTTTTCAAAGTTTATGCTGTACCAGTATTTTTCTTTATCTGGAAGAGTTTCTTTTATACATTCCTGAATAAAATCATCTGCAAATGATATTGCATCATGAAAATCAAATCCATTTATATAACTTCCTATAAACACACTTGAAAAAACATCACCTGTACCATAATACATTCCGTCAAACTTATCATTTTCCTTAATAATAGAGGAATTCTTAACTGTATCAATTCCGAGTGTAGCAATTTTTTTGTCTTTATGTATTCCTGTTATAATAACCTTTGGACAGAGTGCAGTTATTGTTTTTGATATTCTTTCGATGTCGTTTTCATCATAATCAGTATAAATTTCACCATCAACCAAAAGCATCGCTTCATAAATATTTGGTGCAATTATGTCTGCACAAGAGCAAAGCTTTCTTATGATGTCTATGTATTCATAATCAAGTCCTGCATAGATTTCTCCGTTATCTGCCATAGCTGGGTCTAAAAATACTATTGTGTTTTCATCTGCAAAATCATCAATAAAATCGACTAAGAATTCTGCTTGTGCTTTAGAGCCTATATATCCGATATAAATTGCATCAAATTTAATCTGTTGTTTTTTCCAATGCTCTGTAATTTTTTTAACCTCGTCACAAAGCGGTAAGAAAGAGTAATCTTTAAATTCTCCTGTGTGAGTTGATAAAATGGCTGTTGGCAGAGGAACTGTTTCAACGCCAAGTGCTGAAATTATAGGCATAGCAACTGTCTGCGAACATTTACCAAAACACGAAATATCTTGTATAGTAACAATTCTTTTCATTATTATGACCTCATTTAAAACATTTGTTATATATCTTATCATATTTTCTGAAAATAATCAACTAAAAAAGATATTTTGATTTTATTGTTAATTATATGTTACAGTAATCGCAAATACTTGCATTTTTGGTCGTAAAGTGATATAATTATAAAAATGGGATATTGTGCTATTTCGGAGGTGTTAGTATGGAATTTACTACAAAAGAATTTATTCCTGTTTTATTCGGAAATGATATTAATGTTTATAGCGTTGCAAGGGCGTTTTATGAAAAATATGGAGTGAAATCAAAAGTGTTTGGTAAGGCCTTAATGGGAACCTGCTACAAGAGTAAGCTTGTTGATTTTACAGAGGTGAAAAATCTTGACTCTAATGAGGTTATAACAGAAACTATTAATGATTTTGCAATGAAAAACACAACAAAGAAGATTTTGGCTATTGGATGTGGAGATAATTATGTAAAATGTC
>JAFXBO010000016.1 GCA_017521775.1 Clostridia bacterium
AAGAATATAGAAGCGGGAATAATATGTATAACCTTAATATTTCTCCCATAAACCACCATGTTGCATTAAATGTCGGTGTGTTAAACAGGTGTGCAACGCCAAAAAAATCCACAAGAAAATTATATATACCATTTACCCCTGTCCCATATATTTCTATTGGGTTTCTACCAAAAATTAAACCCAAGGGAACAAACAACAAATAGATTACCCAGAAATTAATCATCAATTTAACAATATGTTCAAATGAATACTTCCATGTAATAGGTTCAAGTCTTTTGTTAGCACTAACTGTCAGACCGTATCCACTTAAAATCAAAAATAAAGCTACACACACTTTAGAATATTGTGCAAATTTATTACATACTATCATATCAAGCTGACAGAAAACAAAACAGTTCTCAAAGAATTCCAGTTTATAAAATAGATGATGAAATAGTAGCAAAATCACCGCACAACCTTTTAAAATATTAGTATGTCTTATTGAAAATATTGTTTTCAATATATTCACCTCTTTTTTCGATTTTTTCCTTTTAAGCAAAGCTATATTTATACAACTTAAGTTCCTTTTAATCATTATATCACACTTTTTTATAAAAAGCAAACATATGTTTGAATTTTTTCAAAAAAATAAAAGGATATTTTAAAAATACCCTTTTTTATGTATTAATTATAACTTATTTCCGTCTTTATCAAACAAAGGAAGTGGTTCTAAGAAGATAATGTCATCCCTTTTTGCAGCTTCTCCCTCAGCCAATACTGCCATTTTGCCAACTATTTCTCCACCTGCTTCTTTGACTAATTTTTCAATAGCCAACAAGGATTCTCCTGTGCTGATAACATCATCAACAATCAAACAGCGCTTTCCTTTCATTTTTTCAACTTCACTATCGCCAATGCAAAGGGTTTGCTCTCTTTGAGTTGTTATTGAGTTAACACTAACCTTTAGAATGTTTTCCATATAAACTTTTGGAGCTTTTCTTGCTATTATATAGTCACTATCCCCTGCCTGTCTTGCCATTTCAGCTATCAGTGGAATACTTTTTGCTTCGGCAGTGACTAAAATATCATAATCAGGTGCTTTTTCCAAAAGTGCTTTTGCTGATGCAACTGTGACTTCAACATCTCCAAAGAGAATAAATGCAGCTATTTTTAAGTTATCATTAACAGAAAATAATCTTAGATTTCTTTTTACTCCTGCTATATTAATTTCATAAAACTCCTTCATTCTTCTTCCTCCGATACATTATCATCAACACCATTCAGGATACTCATAAATTCTTTTCCTGTAATTGTCTCTTTTTCAAGAAGATATTCAGCTATCTTATGAAGAGACTCAATGTTTTCAGTCAAAATATTTTTAGCATTTTCGTATGATTCTTTAATTGTTGATATCACAACATTATCAAGCTTTGTTCTTGTTTCCTCAGAACAATTTGATACACTTCTGCCATCAAGATATTTATTTTCTATACTTTCAAGTGATGTCATTCCAAATTCATCGGACATTCCGTACTGAGAAATCATTGCCCTTGCGAGGTTTGTTGCTCTTTCAATGTCATTAGCTGCGCCAGTTGTTTTTGTATCAAAAACAACCTCTTCAGCAGCACGACCTGCCAACAAAACTGTCAAATCACTTAAAATCTCATCCTTTGACATCAAATACTTTTCCTCTTCAGGCATTTGCATAGTATATCCAAGAGCTCCCATTGTTCTCGGAACAATAGTGATTTTTTGAACAGGGTCTGTATTTTTTTGCTTTGCTGCAGCCAAAGCGTGACCAACCTCGTGATATGCAACCAACTTCTTTTCTCTTTCAGATAGAATTCTATCCTTCTTTTCCTTACCGGCAATAATAATTTCAACTGCCTCCATCAAGTCCTCTTGCATAACTTCAGTTCGTTTTAATCTTACTGCCCTCAAAGCTGCTTCATTAACCATATTTGCAAGGTCTGCACCAACTGCTCCACTTGTTGCTAAAGCAATTTCGTGCAAATCAACAGTATCTGAAATTTTTACATTCTTTATATGAACTTTAAGAATTTCTTCTCTTCCCTTTAAGTCAGGCTTTTCAACAATAATTCTTCTATCAAATCTTCCAGGTCTTAAAAGTGCCTTATCAAGAATTTCAGGTCTGTTTGTTGCAGCAAGAATAACAACTCCCTTCGATGAATCAAAACCATCCATCTCTGCAAGTAACTGATTTAGAGTTTGTTCTCTTTCATCATTTCCACCAAGTTGACTATCACGACTTTTTCCAATTGCATCAATTTCATCTATAAAGATTATACAAGGTGCTTTTGCAGCTGCTTGTTTGAATAAATCTCTTACTCTTGATGCACCGACACCAACAAACATTTCCACGAAATCAGAACCTGATAGCGAGAAAAATGGCACATTAGCCTCTCCTGCAACTGCTTTTGCCAAAAGAGTTTTTCCTGTTCCCGGAGGGCCTACAAGTAAAGCTCCCTTTGGTTGTTTAGCACCAATTACAGTATATTTTGTGGGATGATGCAAGAAATCTACAATCTCATCTAATGATTCTTTTGCTTCCTCTTGTCCTGCAACATCATTAAAGGTTACACCTGTTTTGTTTTCAAGATAAATCTTGGCATTACTCTGCCCAACAGACATAAATCCTCCACCACCACCAATTTTTTTTGACATTTTTCTCATAATTAGAGCAAGGAATAGATACATTATCAAAAATGGCAATATTGTAAGGAATATATCAAAAAGAAAGTTGCTTTCAGAAACAGGTCTTGAAAACTTTATATTATGTTCAGTTAATATTTTTATTAAATCGCCATCGTTTAAGTAACCGGTGTAGAGAACTATATCCTTTTTTTGAAAAAACTCAAAATTTTTACTAATTTCAAGAATGTCATCAAATCCTGTTACACCATTCACTGCTTCATTAAATTTTTGTTCTGCTTCCACACTTTCCTTTGTTTTAATAATGATTTTATCACTTGATATTGTAACAGAGCTTATTTCATCATTCTTTATCATATTAATAAAATCACTATAATATATTTCTTTCTCTAATGGTGCAGTTGCAAATGACAGCAAGGAATTAAGTATGAAAGTTGCTATCAGAGAAGCTATTATAAATATAAAAAATGGAGATTTAAAGAAATTTTTATTAGCCTTTTTTTTATTATTACTCATTAATTGTTTACTCCCACGAATATTATCCTTTTATAAATCTGTTTTTATAACATTTTTTGGGCATTTTTGAGCGCATTCACCACAGTTTATGCAAAGAGAAAAATCAATTGATGCAAAATTATCTGTCACCTTGACAGCTCCGACAGGACAAACCTTTTCACACATCTTACATCCTAAGCATCCAACTGAACAATATTGTTTGGTAATTGCACCCTTTTCATTATTTGAACAAGGTACCCATACCTTATTTTTTTTCGGTATAAATTTAATTATATGCTTTGGACATTTATTTATGCACATTCCACACGCAGTACATTTATTTTCATCAATTACCGCAACGCCATTGACAATAGAAATTGCACCAAATTTACATACTGACACACAGTTTCCCAAACCAAGACATCCGTTTGGACAGCCTTTTGCACCACCTGCAAGTCTTGCAGCTGCTGCACAGTCAGAAATTCCGTGATATTCATATTTATCAATAGATACATCATGTGTTCCCATACACATTACTCGCGCTACCTTTGGCTCAACTGCCTCAGCACTAACGCCCATAATATCTGCAATTTTCTCTGCAACAGCATCCTTGCCGACAGAACAGGCATTAACCGGTGCACCATCATTTACTATAGCCGCTGCATATGCACTACATCCTGCATATCCACATGCACCGCAATTTGCTCCAGGTAGTTCTGAAACAATTAATTCTTCCCTTTCATCTGTATCAACTTTGAAAACTATGGAAGCAAATGCCAACAGGCAACCAAAAATCAAACCAATAGCACCAACAATCAACACAGGATATAATATAACACTAATACTCATTACTCTATCCTCCTATATTGAAAATCCGGAAAATCCCATAAATGCAATTGACATAAGTCCTGCAGTTATAAGAGCAATAGGCATACCCTGAAAGCTTTGGGGAACATATTTTTCTTCTATGTTTTCTCTTATGCCTGCAAAAATAACAATTACCATGGTAAACCCTAATGCTGCAAAAGTACCATACATTACAGACTGAATAAAGTTGAAGCCATTTTGAACATTCAAAAGTGCAACACCAAGTACAGCACAGTTTGTTGTTATCAAAGGAAGATATATTCCAAGTGCACTATAAAGCGATGGAAGCATCTTTTTAACAAACATCTCAACAAACTGAACCAAACCTGCAATAATCAATATAAATACAATAGTCTGTAGATATTGCATTGATTCTCCCAATAATAGATTTGCAAAATATGTAATTGCTGATGCAACTGCCATTACAAATGTAACAGCCATACCCATACCTGCTGCTGTATCAATTTTCTTTGAAACCCCTAAGAAAGGACATATTCCCATAAACTTAACCATTAGGAAGTTTTGGGTAAAAAGTGCAGTAATTATAATAGATACCATACTCATTAATTATCACCGGCCTTTCTCTTAGAAGTTATATAATTAATTGCGGCAACAATAATGCCAAGTACAATAAATCCACCCGGTGCCATAATAATTATAGATGGAGGAGTTATAATATCTGCATAAATCTTGATATCAAACAAAGTTCCTGCTCCAAAGAATTCTCTGATACCTGAAATAATTGAAAGTGCCACTGTAAATCCAAGACCCATACCAAGTCCATCAATAATTGATTTTCCAACTGTATTTTTTGATGCAAATGATTCTGCACGAGCTAAAATAATACAGTTTACGACAATTAATGGTATGAATATACCTAATGAAGCTGCTAATGACGGTAAATAGGCGTTTAAAAGCATTTCTATTATAGTTACAAAAGCAGCAATAATTACAATATAAGCCGCTATTCTTACTTTATCTGGAATAATTTTTCTCAAAAGGGATATCAATGCGTTTGACGCAATTAAAACTGCAGTTGCAGATAATCCCATTCCAATACCATTTTTAAGACTTGTTGTAACAGCAAGAGTCGGACACATTCCCAAAAGCTGAACAAAAGTTGGATTTTCAGTAATAAGACCATTTAAGAAAATCTTTAAGTTATTGCTTTTTTCTTTCATTTTATTCAGCCTCCTTTATAAATTTCACAGCACTAATTGCTGTATTAACTCCATTTGTAACTGCCCTTGATGTTATAGTAGCACTTGTAATTGCATCAATCTGATTATCTTTAGCACCTGATTTCACAACTTGAATATCAGCGCTTTTTCCTACAAACTGACCTTTAAATTCATCCTTTACACATTTTGCACCAAGGCCTGGAGTTTCTGAATGAGAAATTACATCAATACCTGTTACCTTTAATTCATTATCAATACCAACAGCTAATGATACATCACCGCCATAACCTCCTGATGATACCATTACCGCAAATCCTGTTACATTTCCATCTGCATCATAGCCATTATAAACACCAGTTATTGCACAAGGAAAATCGACTAACGCCAATGCTGACATATCTGCTTCTTCAAACGAGGAAGCCGTCTGCAAAACCTTTTGCATTGATTCGTTTTGCTTTTTATATGTATTTACCTCTATAACAGGTTTGGTTATAGAATTAATCACAGCTAAAATAACAGCTGCAATTGCTGTTATCAAGAATAACTTCAATCCTACGCTGAAAATATTTAAAATATCACTCTTTTTAAACATCTTTTCTTACCTCCCCAAAACTCTTTGGAACGGTATATCTATCAATAAGTGGTGTTAATAAATTCATTAACAAAATCGCAAATGAAGTTCCTTCAGGATATCCTCCAAATGTTCTTATTACAAATGTTAAGAAACCACAGCCTATTCCAAAAATTATCTGACCAACCTTAGTTGTAGGTGTTGTTGTGTAGTCTGTTGCCATAAATATTGCTCCAAGCATAATACCACCACAACACAATTCTAAAGCTGTATATGACAACAAACTAATTCCAAATGCATTATTCCCGAGTAATGCAGTCAAAACAGCAAAAGTACCTAAATAAAATACAGGTATTTTCCAGTTAATTACTTTTCTGAACAATAAATATATTCCACCTAATATAAGCATCACTGCAGAGGTTTCACCTATAGAGCCTGGTATATTACCCCAAAATGCTGAAATAATTGATGGAAGTTCCCCAGTAGTAGTTCCTTTTAAAATAGCCAATGGAGTAGCCTGAGAAATTGCATCAGCACCAAGTAATGGTTCTGAGAATGTAGTCATTTCTCCTGCCCACGCTGCAATCATAAAACATCTTGCTGCAAGTGCAGGATTCAAGAAATTCTTACCAATGCCACCATATAACTGTTTAACAATTATAATGGCAAATGCACTTCCAACCACAACCATCCATAATGGAATTGCAGGTGGTAAATTTAATCCGAGTAAAAGTCCTGTAACTATTGCTGAGCAATCTCCTATAGTAACTGATTTTTTCATTATTTTCTGGTATATGTACTCAAATAAAACACATGATAAAATTGATGTTAATATAACAAAAAGTGCATTGACTCCAAAATAGTATATACCCATTACTGTCGCAGGTAATAACGCAATTATTACATCAAGCATTATGTTAGAAACCGCTTTCTTTTGATGAATATGCGGAGACGACGAAACTATAAATTTATGTTCCATTATTCTATATCCTTTCCCGTTCAATTATTGTTGTTTTCTTCTATTTTCAATTATTTGTTGTTTAGCAATTCTTATATTATGTATAGGCCCTTCAAGACCAGGACATAAATATGAGCATAAACCACATTCAATACAATCCATAATATGATATTTTTCTGCCATTTCCAAATCCTGGTTTCTTGAATATCTGTTAAGATATAATGGCATTAAATTCATTGGGCAAGCTTCAACACACTTTCCACATCTTAAACACTGAACATCATCCTTGTAGTTATCACCTGTATCTGTTAGTGCCAGAATGGCCGAAGTTGTCTTAACAACAGGAACTTCTGTTGAGTATTGAGCAATTCCCATCATAGGCCCACCCATTATCAGCTTATTGGCTTGTTTTGAAAAGCCTCCGGCTGCATTGATTACATCCTCAAATCTCATTCCACATCTTACAAGGAAATTATCAGGTTCCTCTATACAATCTCCTGATATGGTAACAACTCTGTCAATAAGAGGCATACCTGTTCTAAAAGCATTGGATATTTGTGAGACAGTATCAATATTAGTAACAACAACTCCTGCATCAGCTGGTAATTTTCCTGTCGGAACTTTTCTTTTTGTTACAGCGTAAATAAGTTGTTTTTCTCCACCCTGAGGGTATTTTGTTTTTAACGGTATAACTCTAATACCACTATCAGATTCAATAATACTATTTAATGTTTCAATAGCATCCTTTTTATTATTCTCAATACCAATATAAGCCACATCAACACCAAGTGCCTTTTTAACTATTTTAATACCGTCAATTACAGCTTCAGGCATTTCAAGCATTCTTCTGTGGTCTGCAGTAATATATGGCTCACACTCAGCGCCATTAATAATTAATATATCAATTTTCTTATCTTTAGGAGGAGATAGCTTGACATGAGTAGGAAATCCTGCTCCACCCATTCCGACAATTCCTGCATTTCTTATTTCATTTATAATTTCTTCGGATGTCATTTCGTCAGGATTTTTAGGTATTAAATCCTCTTTTTCAGTGTATAATCCGTCGTTTTCAATGACAACAGACATTGCCTTTATTCCCTGTGTATTTATTCTCGGTTCAACTGCAACAACAGTA
This sequence comes from Clostridia bacterium, assembly GCA_017521775.1. Lineage (GTDB taxonomy): Bacteria > Bacillota > Clostridia > UBA1381 > UBA1381 > RGIG1988. Next base: position 7,860 of record JAFXBO010000016.1, read on the forward strand.
CCGGAAACAGAACTATGTAGCGGAACTGCTACAAAAGCATCTTTGTTATCTGCAATAATTTCTCCAACCTTAACATAATCCCCTTTTTTTACAGTTGCTTCCAGTGGTGCACCAATATGCTGCTGAAGAGGAAAAATGTGAGTTTCTCCACCTTTAATTTCTTTTATAGGCTTGTTATTTGTATA
>JAFXBO010000129.1 GCA_017521775.1 Clostridia bacterium
AGAAAAAGGGGAGAGCTTGATAATCTACCTGATTTGATTAAGTTTGCAGATGACTTGGAAAAAGCAACAATAATGACAATTGAAAATGGCATTATGACAGGAGATTTGGCAGCTCTTTCAACATTAGAAAACAAGAAAACTGTTGATACAGAAACATTCTTGGTTGAGGTTAATAAAACTTTAGAGAGTATAATGTAATAAAAGGTGTAGCATTTAAATGCTACACCTTTTTTATAATTATAAATCAAATTTTGGAAGATTATCAAGACTGTTTTGAATTTCTTCATCACTTGGAATATAGTCTGTCATAATTCCGTCGTGGAATTTTTCATATGACATCATATCAAAATATCCTGTTCCTGTCAAACCAAATAAAATTGTCTTTTCTTCGCCTGTCTCCTTACATTTTAATGCTTCATCAATTGCAACCTTGATTGCGTGTGAACTCTCAGGAGCAGGAAGAATTCCTTCAATTCTTGCAAATTCTTCTGCAGCTTTAAACACTTCTGTTTGCTTAACACTAACTGCCTCCATAATTCCGTCATCATATAATTGAGAAAGAATTGAACTCATACCGTGATACCTCAATCCACCTGCATGAGATGCTGCAGGAATATACCCACTGCCAAGTGTATACATTTTCTGTAAAGGACAAACCATACCTGTATCGCAGTAATCGTAAGCATATTTTCCTCGTGTTAAGCTTGGACAAGAGGATGGTTCAACAGCAATAATGCGACAATCTGACTCACCCTTAATCTTATCTCTTGCAAATGGAGAAATCAAACCACCAAGATTTGAACCACCACCTGCGCAACCAATAATTATATCCGCTTTTTCACCATATTTATCAAGTGCAGTTTTTGCTTCTAAACCAATAACTGTCTGGTGCAATAATACTTGATTTAAAACACTTCCGAGAACATATCTGTAGCCCTCAGTATTTGTTGCTACTTCAACAGCCTCAGAAATTGCACAACCAAGACTACCACTTGTTCCAGGGAATTTTTTAAGAATTTCTCTTCCGATTTGTGTGTCCATTGATGGTGATGGAGTGACAGATGCACCATATGTTCTCATAACTTCGCGTCTGAAAGGCTTTTGCTCATATGAGCATTTAACCATATATACCTTACACTCCAAATCAAAGTATGAACAAGCCATTGAAAGTGCAGTACCCCATTGACCAGCACCTGTTTCAGTTGTAACACCTTTTAAGCCTTGTTTTTTTGCATAGTAAGCTTGTGCAACTGCTGAATTAAGTTTATGGCTTCCACTTGTATTATTACCTTCAAACTTATAGTAAATTTTTGCAGGAGTTCCTAATTTCTTCTCTAAGCAATATGCTCTTACAAGTGGGGAAGGACGGAACATCTTGTAAAAATCTCTGATTTCTGTTGGAATTTCAAAAGAAGGTGTTGTATCATCCAACTCTTGTTTAATTAACTCTTCACAAAACACTCCTGATAATTCTTCAGCAGTAATTGGTTTTAATGTTTTTGGACTTAACAATGGAGCAGGTTTGTTTTTCATATCAGCTCTTAAATTATACCAAGCCTTTGGCATTTCATCCTCGTTAAGATAAATTTTATAAGGACTTTCATTGTTTGACATTTTAATGTCCCCTTTCTAAAATAAATAACATAGTTGGGATAGAATACAAAAACTCCTGTCCCAAAGATGCTGGGACAGGAGATAATCCTGCGGTGCCACCCTGCTTGACGAAAATTCGTCCACTTAATGCATACAATCATATGCTGACCTTTTTTGACGGAGAGTCTGGCTCCGGCGCACATACTAAAAATAAAATTTCTTTCCGATTGCCCTCGAAAGTCCATTCAGTTTTATATTTTATACTGCAATCACACCATCTGCAGCTCTCTCTTATAAAAGGGAAAAAACCTACTTACTCTTTCTCAACGGTTTAATTAATTATATCATTATTATAAATTAATGTCAATGATTTTTGCTAAATTAATTGAAAATAAGAAAAATTTATTGTAATAAGCAAAATTATATGATATAATGTTTTCAGTGTTATCTTGGGAGGTACTTATGAAGAACGAATTACATAAAGATGTTGAACGCATTTTAGTTTCCGAAGAAGAACTAAAAGAAATCATTAATAATTTATCAGATAAAATAAATAAAGATTACAATGGTGAAGAATTGACAGTAATTGTTATATTAAAGGGGAGTCTAATATTTGCTTCTGACCTTATAAGAAGTCTTAATATGCCTGTATCAATTGAATTTATGAGGGTATCAAGCTATGGGGCAGGGACTTCATCAAGTGGTTTTATTAATATAAAACAAGACGTTGAATGTGATATTGAGGGCAAAAATATATTGATAATTGAGGATATAATAGATAGTGGAAATACACTTTACAAATTAAAAAAGGTTTTAGAAGAAAGGAACCCTAAGACTTGCAGGATTTGTACATTACTTGACAAACCTGAAAGAAGAACAACGGAAGTTTTAGTTGACTATCAGGGAAAAATTATTCCGGATGAATTTGCTGTTGGCTATGGACTTGATTATAATGAAAATTATAGAAATTTAAAATATATCGGTGTATTAAAAAGAGAGATATACAGTAATTAAAAAAAACAGGCGTAAGCCTGTTTTTTACATATCGAATAATGTTACCTGATCAGATTCAGGAAGGTCATCTAAGTAGTGATTTTTTTGCATTAGTTCAATTGTAGTTCTGTTTATTGATGTTCTGTGCTTTAAATCTTCTATTGTTTTAAAAGGACCATTTTTTCGCGCCTCTGCAATGCTTTTTGCCGCATTGTCACCCATTCCGCTTAAGACATTAAGAGGTGGAATTATACCCTCATCGCAAGGCAGGAAATTAACTGCATCCGATTTGTATAGGTCAATTGGAGTAAAAGTAATTCCTCTTGAATACATTTCTATACATATTTCAAGAATTGGAATAACATTTTCATCCTTTGGGGTGATTGTGTTATTCTTTTTCTTTTCAATTAAGTCATCTAATGCTTTTTTTGCAACATCAATCCCGTTTGCCATTGTTTCGGCTTCAAATTCACCTGCTCTTACAGAGAAATATGCAATATAAAATTCTTTAGGGAAATTTACTTTATAATAAGCAACTCTGAATGCCATAGTCACATACGCAACTGCGTGAGCTTTAGGGAACATATATTTTATCTTTTTACAAGAGTCTATATACCATTCAGGAACATTTGCAGCTCGCATTTCTTCTTCGTTTTCAGGAGTTAAACCCTTACCTTTTCTTACACTTTCCATTATTTTAAACGAGTGTCCTGCATCAACTCCCATTGAGATAAGATAAATCATAATATCGTCTCTTGCACATATTGAGTGGGAAAGGTCGGTTATTCCTTGCTGAATTAAGGTCTGTGCATTACCAAGCCAAACATCAGTTCCGTGAGACAGACCTGAAATTCTGACGAGTTCAGAGAATGTTTTTGGTTTTGTGTCTTCAAGCATTTGCCGCACAAACTTTGTTCCGAATTCAGGAACTCCGTAAGTTCCGAGTTGGGTGCCTATATCAGCACCTTCATTCAGTTTTAATGCTTTTACTGAAGTAAACAGACTCAATGTTTCAGGATCATCAAGAGGAATTTTCTGTGGGTCAAAGCCTGTCAAGTCCTGAAGCATTTTTATAACCGTCGGGTCATCGTGTCCAAGCTCGTCTAACTTCAAAAGATTCTGGTCTATTGAGTGGTAATCGAAATGTGTTGTTATAATATCTGAATTAACATCATCAGCAGGGTGTTGGACAGGACAAAATTCGTGGATATTATTCTTATGAGGAACAACAATAATTCCACCAGGGTGTTGACCACTTGTTCTTTTTACTCCTACACATCCTGCTGCCAATCGTTTCATTTCTGCATTTCTTATTTTTATATCCTTTTCTTCTGAATATTTTTTAACATATCCAAAAGCAGTTTTTTCGGCAACAGTTCCTATTGTTCCTGCTCTGAAAACAAAGCCCTCAGCAAAATATTTTTCTGTATAGCTGTGTATATTAGGTTGATATATACCAGAGAAATTGAGATCTATATCAGGCTCCTTATCACCCTTAAATCCTAAAAATGTTTCAAACGGGATATCGTGGCCATCCTTATTATATTTTGTGTTGCACACAGGGCAAATTTTGTCTGGTAGGTCACAGCCTGAAATACCTGTCTCACTACCGATAAACTCAACATTTTTACAGTTCGGACAAACATAGTGAGCAGGGAGGGAGTTAACCTCTGTAATGCCAGATAAAAAGGCAACAAAAGATGAGCCGACAGAACCTCTTGAACCAACAAGATATCCGTCAGACAAAGATTTTCTTACGAGTTCCTGTGCAATCTTATACATAACAGAAAAACCATATGTTGTTATTGAATATAATTCCTTATCAAGTCTTTTTTGTACTTCGGGAGGGAGTGGGTCTCCATAAATTGCCTTTGCCTTTTCATAAGAATCGTTAATAATATCTTCCTGGGCACCGTCTATTTCAGGAGGACACTTTTTCTTTGGTATTGGTCTTACATCCTCAATCATATCAGCAATTTTATTTGTGTTTGTGACAACAACCTCATACGCTTTTTCTTCTCCCAAATAAGAAAATTCTTCAAGCATTTCCTCGGTTGTTCTAAAATACAACGGTGCCTGATTATCAGCATCTTTAAAGCCTTTATAGTGCATTAATATTTTTCTGTAATTAGCACCCTCAGGGTCAAGAAAGTGGACATCACATGTAGCACATACTGGCTTATGATATATTTCTCCGAGTTCAACTATTTTCTTGTTAAGATTTTGCAAATCTTCATCAGTTGATATGTTTTCGAAATCGTCATCAGTTTTCATATACTGATTGTTACCAATAGGTTGAATTTCAAGATAGTCATAGAAATCAACAATATTTTTTAATGTTTCTTCATCTTCATTATTTACGATTGCACGCATCAATTCTCCTGCTTCACAGGCAGAACCTAAAATTAATCCATCTCTTTTTTCTTCTAACAGACTTTTTGGAATCCTTGGAGTTCTGTTAAAATATTTAAGATGCGAGGCTGTGACTAATTCATACAGATTTCTTATACCTGTAAGGTTTTTTGCTAAAATGATTATGTGATACGCCTTGTCCTTTTTAACTGCTTGTGACAAATCAAAAGAATTATTTAATTCGGCTAAATCAGATAAGCTCATTTTATCTAAAAGCTTAAGCATTTCTATAAAGATATCTGCAGTTGCCTTAGCATCATCAACTGCACGATGATGATTTTCTAAAAGAACATTCAAATGTTTAGAAAGAGTATTTAGTCTGTGATTAGGTAAATCTGTAAAAAGACATCTTGCAAGCATTAAGGTGTCAATATATGGAAATTCAAACGAAATATTCAAGTCATTGCAGAATTTTTTAACAAAGCCTATATCAAAATTTGCGTTATGTGCAACCAAAATACAATCTTTACAGAAATTCAGGAATTTTGGTAGTATTTCATCAATTGTCGGTGCATTTTTAACCATTTCATCTGTTATACCTGTTAGCTCAACAATTTTTTGTGGAATAGGCTTTTGGGGATTAACAAAGGATGAAAATCGGTCAATAATCTTTCCGTTTTTTATTTTTACAGCACCAATTTCAGTTATATTACAGCTTCTTTTATTTAATCCTGTAGTTTCAAGGTCAAAAACAACAAAGGAATCTTTTGTGTTTCCATTTATAATGTCATATGTGATTTTACGATTGTCATTAACTAAGTAGCCCTCAACTCCATATAACACTTTAATTTTTTCATTGTTGTCAGATGCTTTCATTGCATCAGGAAATGCCTGAACAACACCATGGTCGGTAAGGGCAATTGCTTTATGCCCCCATTTAATTGCACGGTTAATTATATCTTTGGCAGACGAAACTGCGTCCATAGCAGACATTTGTGTGTGAACATGCAATTCAACTCTCTTTAGGGGAGCATTATCTGCTTTTTCATCTTCGACAACACCCTCAGCAATAGAATTTATGCTTACAATAACTTCCTTTGCATATTCACTATATTGAGCTTTACCTCTTATAATTACATTAAGACCCTTTTTGATTTTTCCTGAAACAGCTTTAATTATTTCATTATTTTTCTTATTTTTTTCGATAAAAAGCTGAGCAGAAATGGAATCATTATAGTCTGTTACATCAATAACAAGCAGGAAATATTCTTTTTCATTTTTCTTGCTTTTAATTTCCCTTGTTTCAATTCAGAATATATCACCCTGAAAACATACCCATTGACTATCCTCAGTTATTGATGAAATAGGGGATAGGTAATCTCTTATTGAACGACCATAAATCATTTCTTTGATTTG
>JAFXBO010000130.1 GCA_017521775.1 Clostridia bacterium
ACATTATCAAGATAACATCCATTTGTTCCAATTAAGGCAGTTTTCTTCTTATCTTCATTAAATATATCCCTTATAAGATGGGATATTGTTGTTTTTCCATTTGTTCCGGTGACTCCCACTATGTGCATATTATCTTCACCAAACGAATATATCTTTTTTGCGTATTCTGCCATCCTCTTTCTTGGATTATGGCACAAGAACACGGGAACTCTTGCATCAACAGTTCTGTCTGCTATTATTGCAATGGCACCCCTTGATTCTGCTTCCCTTGTATATCTGCATCCACTGTCATTTTCTCCGCATATACATACAAATATATATCCTTGTTTTATCCTTCGTGAATCACAGGCTATTCCCTTTATAAGACAATCCTGTCCTTTCCATTTGTCGCCAAATAATTCACGGGCTAAAATAAATATCACACCTTTCAATAATCAATCGGAGGAGGCGTGTCTGAACTCGACTCTGATAACTGTCGCAGGCTGAACTTTCTTTCCTGCTTCAATGCTCTGCTTAACTGCATATGCACCTTTTGCAGAATTTAGTCCTGCACCTACTGCCTCAAAGTTCAAACCGTAATCCTCTAACTGCTGTCTTGCAGCACTGACACTCATTCCTGAAACATCAGGAACTGTCATTAGTTTTTCCTCATCAATTTCCTGTGTGTATATTATAACTGTTGAGCCTTTTATTATAGATGCACCAGGCTTTGGCAACTGATCAACAATTGTTGTAAGCTCACTATCACCTGAAACTCTTACCTTGAAGCCTGCAGCCTGTATTGTCTTCTTTGCATCCTCAACAGACATAGTTCTTACCTCAGGAACTGTTACTGAATCGGTTACTGCTTCTTCCTCGGTATATTGTCTTTCAATTCCCATGTACTCCAATGTGTCTTCAATAACATCTGCAACAACAGGCGCGCATATTGTTCCACCATATCTGACTGCACATTGTGGCTCATCCATCATAATAAGGCATACAATTTCCGGGTCATCTGCAGGAGCAAATCCAACAAATGATGCAATTCTCTTATTATTATTTCTTCCCTTTTCCGATGTTCCTGTCTTTCCACCAATTCTGTATCCCTTAATATAGGCATTTTTTCCCGATCCTGTCGGACTTGAAACAACACTTTCCAAAACCTCTCTCATAGTCTGGGAGGTCTTCTCAGAAATAACTTTATTTCTTATTTCAGGTTGATATCTCTTTATTATTCCGTTTTCGTCTCTTATTTCTTTAACTATCTGAGGTTTCATCAGGTTTCCACCATTTATAACTGCACTGATAGCACAGATATGTTGAATTGGTGTTATTGAAAATCCCTGTCCGAAAGCACTTGTCGCAATATCAGTTTCCGAAAGCTTGCTTTTTTGATAATAAATACTTCCTGATTCACCATTTAAGTCAATACCTGTTTTTTCGGTATAACCAAACGCTTTAAAATATTCCATAAATTTTTGTGAGCCAACTCTTAGTCCAAGCTCCATAAAAACTGGGTTACAAGAATTTTGAACTCCCTCTATAAAATTCTGACTTCCATGACCTTCGTGCTTATGGCATTTTATTTTTCTGTCAGCAATCTGCTTAAAGCCTGCACAATAAAAGCTTGAATTCTCGCTTACTACATTTTCCTCCAAAGCCATTGCAGCTGTAATAATCTTAAAGGTTGAGCCAGGCTCATATGTATCAGAAATTGCCTTATTTCTCCACATCTTCTGCATAATGAGATTTGTTGCCTGAAGGCTTATTTCCTTATTGTCGGAATTATATCCTGAAAGTTTTTCATCCTCATCAAGATTAACTGCCATATTAACAAACTTAGTTATATCGTTATATGCGTTAACATCAAAATCAGGCTTTGTTGCCATTGCAAGAATTTCACCTGTCTTTGGATTCATAACAATTCCTGCTGCACCCTCTTTTAAGGAATACTCACTAACAGCCTCTTCTAAAGATTTTTCCAAAAAATGCTGAATAGTCTCATCAATAGTTAACACAACGTCTGCACCTTTTTGAGAATCTGTCATTTCTTCGTATTGATATTCAATGAATGTTCCCGATGCAGAACGAGTGCTTATTATGCTTCCGGGCTCGCCTGCAAGCTCATCATCAAACATTAATTCAATGCCCATTCTTCCGTCATTGTCATAACCTGTAAACCCAAGAATATGTGGAGCAATACCATATGAATAGTATCTCTTTGAGTCACTTTCAAAGGTTATACCTTTAAAGTATTTGCTTGTTTCGGGGTTTTTCTTCGAGTCCTTTAACTCATTGATTGCTGCCGTTTCTTCAACACTCAATCTCTTTTTTAGCATCTGGTACTGAGTTGAGGTTTTTGTAAGTCTTTCATATATATAGTCATATTCAAGCCCGATAATAGGTGCAAGTCTTGTCGCAACTATGGCAGCAGCATTGTCACTCTCAATCTGCTTTGGATTGCATATTAAAGTATTTACTGATGCACTCTCTGCCAATGCCTTTCCGTTTCTGTCATATATAGTTCCACGCATAGCATTAACACGAGAGGCTTGTGTTTGCTGGTCAATTACTGCATTTGTATATTCCTCGCACTTAAATATTTGCAAATATCCTATTCTTATAAGAGTTAATGATAACAAGAAAACCATAATTCCAATTATAACAAGTGCTCTTCGTTTTATTTTTCCAAGATTTATATGCATCGTTTTCCCTTTCCGTAAAATAATTTACTCTTAATATTTCGAAAAGCCAAAGACATTTTTTCAGAATTTTTTTCATTTCTGATGTCTTTGGCTATATACCTTTTCCAATAATTCACAAGGCAAAATACATTTATATAAATATATTATTTCTGACCTATTGTGAATATTCCGATAAGATTTCTCTTTAGATTTTTTGTAGCATTACCAACTCTGCTCTTTACCCCTTCAACCTCACCGGCTGTAATTTCAGTAACATCATCACGCTCAATGCTTACATATTCAATCTGATACTGTTCAGGTCTTTGCATATTGAGTTTTGTTGTTGCAATTTCCTCAACTGTTGCAAGATCTACACTCTGTTCAAGCTCGAAAATTCTTTGGCTTGTGTAAGTTTCAATCTGTGTTAACTCATTTTGTAATGACTTTATTTTTTGATTTGTTTCATAAAGCTCAACATTTTTTGAAATCATATAGTAGGCTGCCATGGACAATACCAACGCACAAATTATAGGTGTAAAATTTTTCTTTTTGGCTTTTACAACTTTAGCTTCTGCTTTTTTCTCTGCTTCTTCTCTAAAAGAATAATCTTCCTCATACTTGTACGCAAGATTTGAGTATCCCATTTTTACACACCCTTTTTAGTATATTTTTATAATTTCTCTGCAACTCGTAACTTAGCACTTTTTGATCGAGGATTTTCATTCTCCTCTTTACTTGTCGGTAATATTGGTTTTTTTGAAATAATTTTGACAATGGGCTGCCTGTTACAGACACATACAGGAAAACTCTTAGGGCATACACAGCCCATCGCCAAGTCCAAAAAAGCTTTTTTAATAATTCTGTCTTCTAATGAATGGAATGTTATTACCGAAATTCTTCCACCGGGTTTTAATACATCAACAATATCCGAAACGGTTTGTTTTAATATCCCCAATTCATTATTTACTTCTATTCTGATAGCCTGAAATATTCTTTTTGCCGGATGTGAGCCTTCCACTCTCACTTTCTTTGGAATTGCAGCTTTTATTATATCAACCAATTCCAGTGTTGTTTCAACAGGCTTTATTTTTCTCTTTTCAACTATGAATTCAGCTACCCTTTTAGACCATTTTTCTTCGCCGTATTCATAGAATATTTTTGTAAGCTCCTCTTCGTTGTAACTGTTAACAACCTCATATGCACTCAGTTCATCACTCGGATTCATTCTCATATCAAGTCTTGCGTCATGCATATAGGAAAAACCTCTTTTTGCATTATCAAGCTGATATGATGATACTCCCAAATCAAGAACTGCGCCATCTATTTTATCTACATTTAATTCATTTAAAATCTGTTTGATGTTTGAAAAATTGTTGTTTACAAGTGTTACATTCTCTCCAAACTCTGATAATCGCTCACTTGCTGCCCCGATGGCTTCTATGTCTCGGTCAATTCCTATCAGGCGAACATTTTTTGCTCTTTCTAAAATACCTCTGCTATGACCTCCGCCACCGAGTGTTCCATCAACATAAACTCCGCCATCTTTAATATTCAACGAATCGAGAGTTTCATCAAACAAAACTGATATATGTTTAAATTCCATATCACACCTCAGATTAGCACCTGATATTTTTGAATACCTTCAATAATAATATCTGCGTCATCATCCTCAGCCGACATCTTATTCCATAAATCAGCATCCCAGATTTCCAGTTTGCTGTTTGCACCAACTAAAACAATATCCTTTTCAAGACCTGCTTCTTTAATAAGATTTGCATTTAAAGGAATTCTTCCCTGCTTATCAAGTTCACACACCAAAGCCTTTGAAAAGAGCTTTCTTATAAACTTTGCAGCGTTAACATCTATTCCTGATGGGAGCTGATGCACTTTTTGGGAGATTTGCTCCCACTCTTCTTCAGTATATAAATTTAAACATTTTTCCAATGGGGCTTTTGTGATATAGACTGTACCTGATAGTTTTTCTCTGATTTTGGCAGGCAAAATAAATCTGCCACGCTCATCTAATTGTCTGGCATATTCGCCAACAAAGAAAACCATATCTGCACCACCCTTCACTTTCATTCCAGGAGCATCATTTTCTAACCCATTCTCTCCAATTTGCCCCCATTTACTCCATATTATATACCATACTTACTAATATTGCAATAGTTTTTTTAAAAAAAATTAAATTTTTTTAAATTTTTTTTACAAATATTTCGTTTATATCTCTTTGCACAAAAAAATCCTCAAACT
>JAFXBO010000131.1 GCA_017521775.1 Clostridia bacterium
GAGTTAGAATTAAGAATTGATAAGAACTTATCAGGAAAAACTGTTAAAGAATTGCTTTTTGAAAAGCTTTTTTTAGCATCCAATCTTGTGACAAAGTTAAAATCAACAAAAGGTATTTTAGTTAATGGTGAATGTGTTACAGTGAGAAGAGTGTTAGAAGAGGGAGATGTTTTAAAGGTTATTTTAGAGGATGAGAATTCACAAAATATAATTCCCAATAATATTCCTCTTGATATAATATATGAAGATGAAGATTTGTTAGTTGTGAATAAACCCTGCAATATGCCGACACATCCGTCCTTTAAGCATTATGAGGGCACGCTTGCCAATGCAGTTATGTACTATTTTAGGGACGCTAATTTTACATTCAGAGCTGTTAATCGGCTTGACAGGGATACAACAGGAATTGTAGTAATTGCTAAAAATCGGTATTCAGCAGGTTTTTTAAACAAGCAAATAATGAACAGGGACATTAAAAAAACATATATAGCAATATGCTGTGGAAATCTTCCCAAAGAAAATGATATAATCGATGCACCAATAAAAAGAGAAAAAGAAAGTGTTATAAAAAGAGTTGTTTCACCTGACGGGCAGAGAGCCGTAAGCGAATATTGGGTTGAAGATTTTAAAGATGGTTTTTCTCTTGTGAGGCTTATGCCATACACAGGCAGAACTCATCAATTAAGAGTACATATGTCATATATTAATGCTCCTATTTATGGTGATTTTATCTATGGAAAAGAAATAGATGGAGAAAGGGTAAGACTCCATTGTTTGAGTATGGAATTTAAAAGACCATCGGATAATAAAAGTATTTTGTTAGAGGCACCAAAACCAAAGGATTTTTTCATATAATAACATATTTTGAAAAGACAATTTGTCTATTTTGCTAAAAATTGATGTTTTTACAATTTAACACTTTACTGTGATAGAACAAAAGGGTATAATACTATTGTAAAGAAAAGAATGGGAGTTTTCAAAATGATAAATAATAATGAAATGAATATTCAACTGTTTGATGTTCTGGCAGAGCTTGATTCGGCTGAAAAAATTGCTTCGTTGTTGGAGGATTTATGCACACCTAAAGAAATTGAATATATGGCTCAAAGAATTGAGGGTGCTAAGCTTTTGATGCAAGGTGAATCATATAATCAAATTATCAATAAGACAAGCATATCAACTGCAACTCTTGGCAGAATTAACAGATGTATTCAATATGGTAATGGTGGATATAATAAGCTGTTAAAAGAATATTTTGAAAAGAAAAAAGAACTTTGAAAGGATTTGACATAATGATTAAAATTGATATATTTTCAGGATTTTTGGGTGCAGGAAAGACAACACTTATAAAAAAACTCATTAAAGAAGCATATAAGGATGAAAAGCTTGTTCTTATTGAAAATGAATTTGGAGATATAGGAATTGACGGAGAATTTTTAAAGGATTCAGGGGTGCAGATTAATGAAATGAATTCAGGATGCATTTGTTGCAGTCTTGTTGGAGATTTCTCAAAGGCACTAAAGGATGTGTCAGAAAAATTTCATCCTGACAGAATTATTATCGAACCATCAGGGGTTGGAAAACTCAGTGATGTTATAAAGGCAGTTGAGAACGCAGATAATGAAGAATTTGTTGTTAACGGACTAACAACAGTTTGTGATGCAAAAAAGTGCAAAATGTATATTAAAAATTTCGGAGAATTCTTTAATGATCAGCTTGAAAGTGCAGGTTGTATAGTTCTTAGTCATACAACAGATATTGCAGATGAAAAGCTTGAAACAGCAATCACAATGATAAGAGAACATAATGATAGTGCAGTTATTATCACAACACCTTGGGAAGAACTATCAGGGGTTGAAATTTTAAAAGCGATTGAAAATGGAAATACGATTGATGAAGAAATAAAGGATATGGAAGAACATCATCATGAGTGCCATTGTCACGAGCATCATCATGATGAAGAGTGTCATTGCCACGAACATCATAACCATGATGAAGAATGTCATTGTCACGACTACGAGCATCACCATCATCACGATGAATGTCACTGTCATGACCACGAACACCACCACGATGAAGGATGTCATTGTCACGACCATGAGCATCATCACCATCACGCAGATGATGTGTTCACAAGCTGTGGATTTGAAACAATCAAGAAATTTACAACAGAAGAGATGAATGATATCCTTTCTCAATTAACAGATGAAGATAGATTTGGCACAGTTTTAAGAGCAAAGGGTGTTGTTATGTCAAAAGACGGGGGTTGGCTGCATTTTGATTATGTTCCAAATGAGCCTGATGTTCGTACGGGTAGTGCATCTGTTTGTGGCAGAATATGTGTGATTGGTGCAAAAATTGATGAAGCAAAAATAAAAGAATTATTTAATGCATAACATAGGAGGCAGAATGATGGAAATTCCGGTATATTTATTTACAGGATTTTTGGAAGCAGGAAAAACCAGATTCATTCAGGAAACACTTGAGAACGAAGAATTTGAAATAGGGGAAAACACTCTTTTAATTGTTTGTGAAGAGGGAGAAGAAGAATTTCTTGAAAAGAGATTTAAGGTTAAAAATGTTTCTGTTGTCTATATAGATGATATTGAAGAAATCAACAAAAAGAAATTTGAAAAGTTAACCAAACAATATAAAGCCGGAAGAGTTATTATAGAATATAACGGAATGTGGCCCCTTGATAATTTATATGGTGCATTTCCAAGGGAATGGAGTGTTTATCAGGAGATTTTTACTGCTGATGCAAATAGCTTTATAAATTATAATCAAAATATGAGAAATTTGATGGTAGACAAGCTCTCAAGCTGTGAGTTGGTTATGTTTAATCGAGTTGATATTATGACAGATAAAATGCAACTTCACAAGATAGTAAGAGCAGTTACACAAAGGGCATCTATTGCTTATGAATTTACAGATGGTCATGTTGAAGAGGATAATATTGAAGACCCATTACCGTTTGATATTAACGCAGATATAATTGAAATAAAGGATAATGACTATGCGATATGGTATCGTGATATGTCCGAAGATCCATCAAAATATGTTGGAAAGTTATTAAGGTTTAAAGGAATTGTAGGTAGAGACAAGGTGCTTGGTGATAAGGCTTGTATATTTGGTCGCCACGTTATGACCTGTTGTGAAGATGATATTGCATTTTCAGGACTTGTTTGTAAGTCAAAGAAAAATATTGATTTAAAGAGCAGAGATTGGGCAATAATAACCTCCAAGCTTGTTATAGGAGAACATAGAGTTTATGGCGGACAAGGACCAATTTTAATAGCCCAATCCATTGAATTAAGTGATAAGCCCGAACAAGAGGTGGCTACATTTATGTAAGAGAGCGTAAGCTCTCTTTTTATTTCATAAATAAAAATATAATTCCTGCAATAAATGAGGCAAGCGTTCCATAAAGAATGACAGGGCCTGCTATTGTAAAAATTTTTGCACCAAC
>JAFXBO010000132.1 GCA_017521775.1 Clostridia bacterium
ATATGGGGAAACTGCGGTAAATTATAACCGTGATGTTGAAATTTTTCCTGTACTAAATACTATGTTTGAAAGAATACAGGGAAGCTCTCCATATAGTTCTCCAACTGATATGGGTGTTAATATGGCAGGTAATTGTATTATTGATGATGAGGTTTGTCGCCAGGCATCAAAGATGGAAATTATAAGAAGATATTATGCAACAAGTGTAAATTGTGTAAAAGGTAAGTGCGAAGATGCTCAGGTCAGAAAGCTTGAACTGTTGATGAATCAGGCAGGGATAACTACAGATTATTGTCCTGCGATTTCAAAGGCACTAAAAAAAGAGGAGGAAACAAATTCTCCTGCCGGTGCAATGGTATTACCCGATGGAAAGATTGTAACAGGAAAAACATCTTCAACTCTTGGTGCAGCATCTGCTCTGTTGTTGAATTCTTTAAAAGCACTTGCAGATATAGACTCCGAAACAGATTTGATTGAAGCTCAGGTTCTTGAACCTATATGCAGCTTGAAAACACAATATCTTCAGCATAAAAATCCAAGACTGCATACCGATGAAGTACTTTTAGCTTTAACTATTTCAGCTCTTTCAAATCCTGTTGCCCAAAAAGCAAAGGAGCAGCTTATCAATCTTAAAGGCAGTGATGCTCATTTCACCGTCATAATAAGCGAAGAAGACGAAAAAATATTGAGAAGACTTGGAATTAATGTTAGTTTTGAGCCAAGATATGAAAATAAAGGAATTTATCACAAATAAAAAATAACCTCCAGTTATCTGGAGGTTAATTTTTTTATAAGTTCAAATGACTTTAACCAGTTGCACAAATATATAAGAGGGAAGCAAAGTGAAAACCATAAAAAAGTGTATGGAAGGCAAATCTGCCCATAGACATTAAACGGAAGATTAGAATAATCCCAGACTCCAAGACCAAATTTGACATTTATAATCATTCCGGCGATAAATTCAATCAGAGTGATTGTAAGACTTCCTACGATTGCTTTTATAAAACTCGGAGAATCCTCTAATATATTAAAAACGTTATATAGGAATAAAAAGCAAACACCACCTGTTATGAGCATTGTCCAATGTGTATATCCGCGCCATATTATTTCGATTATTCCATAGCCAGTTGCACCTATTAAAAATATCAGTAATTGTTCCATAAACACACTCCACTTTAAAGATGTTATTAGTCTTTAAAATATCTTAAAATTTATTCAAAGAGTGTGTATTTTTTTCTTTAAGTGTTTTCCTATATGACCTGTAAGATATATTATTATCATAGAAATAATCAGGGCAACGGTTAATATAGTGTATACGGAGCATATAAAAAAGCCTGCACTGATTTGTCCGGTTTGAAAACTCGGAACAAAAACACTTGAGGTAACAGGAATAAGCTTTAAGAGTATGAATGTATAAATAACTGCGAATATGGCGTGAATAACTTTTCCTGTAATGTATGGTTTTAAGCTTAATCCGCATTTAGCACTTATACCCATAACCTGCAAATGGACACTTATACCTGCAAAAGCACAAACTCCTGCAGACATAATTAATTTGGAAAACAGGTTAATATCAAGATATGAAATACTCGAAAGTCCTGATGCAAATTCAAGACTGCTGTTTAAAATAGCTTTAAATATTCCATTAACACTTAACACATCAATTAAAAGGTTTGCCATCACACTGCAGAAAATAACACTTGCACATACTGTGAGGATACTTTGAATGGAGTTTGTCAGGACTATGGAGAATAGTTCTGATATACTTCTTTGTTCTGTGCTGACAGTTGTTTGAGGGGCACAAAAATCTGAAGTTTTGTAAAATCTAAAAAGTATTCCGACGCTTATTGCCCCAAGGATATGAGAGATATAAAGAATTACCCCTGCCTGAGGACTATGATACATTGAAACTCCAACTGCTCCGAGAATAAACAATGGTCCTGAATTATTGCAAAAAGCCAGAAGTCTTTCTGCTTCTGATTTAGAAATATAAAGACTGTTATATAGCTGACAGGCAGTTACAGCACCAAGAGGATAACCACTTATTAACCCTAATATAAATGCAGCAGAGCCTGTCGGATTAATATTAAAAAGTGGTTTCATGATGGGTTTTGATATCTTTGATAAGATTTCGCAAAAGCCTGAATATACCAATAAACCAGAGCAAACAAAAAACGGAAAAAGAGATGGGATTATTATTTCCTGACAGAGGGAAAGTCCGTTTTGAGCATACAAAATAGATTTTTCGGGATTTAGAATAAGCAGTGTTACTAAAAACACCAATGTTGAATATAAAAGTATTTTTTTCATACATATAACCATCCTTTTAATTAACTCATTAATATATATGAATTTATTTTATTTTTATTGCATAAATTCAAATAAAGGATTACTTTTTTTGTTTGAAAGGAAAGAATTAAATTGAAAAAAGGAATAAGGGAAAAGATAGCCGAGATGACAGAAATCCCAAAGGATTTTATGATGAATATGCCAAGAGTGACTATCTTAGGAAATAGAGAAATCTGTGTGGATAATTACAAGGGGTTATTGGAATATTCTCAAGAGGTAATTCGTCTTGCAACAACGAATAAGATAATAGTTATCAGGGGTGAGGAGCTTTTGATAACAAGAATTGTTGAGGAGGCAGTTTTTATTGGGGGAAATATCTCATTGGTAGAATTTGTTTCAAAGAATAGAAGAAATGAACAAATCTAAAGTTATATAATATATGAAAAATAGAAAAATAAGAGGTTTTTTAATATGTTTTTTAATAAACTCTTTCATTTTGTGAAAGGATATGTTATAATAAATGTATCGGGATTAAATATTGAACGGTTTTTATACATGTGTGCCAAACGAAGCATCGGTATTTTCAATATAGGAAAAAGAATTGATAAGGGTGTTAACATATGTATAAATTTATCTGACTTTAAAAAAATAAGACCTGTTGTTTACAAATCAAAGGTCAGAATATGCATTTTGAAAAAATGTGGATTACCTTTTTTTATTAATAAAGCAAAAAAGAGGCGTGCCTTAATTGTTGGTATGCTCGTTTTGTCTGTGCTTTGTTTTGTTTCGTCTGAATTCATATGGTCGATTGAAGTTAATTCGGAGGATGAAACTGTCACAAAAGAGCTTTTGGAAGCAATTGATATAGCTGGAGTCAAAATAGGTGCATATAAACCAATGTTGCCTGATGGAGAAAAGATAAAAAGTATTATTATGAATAATACAGATAATATTGTCTGGGCTTGGGTTTACATAAAGGGAACAAAGGCTTGTGTTAATTTTAAGGAAGGAATTCCTGCACCGGATGTTGTAGATTGGTCTGTGCCTTGTGACATTGTTGCTATGAGGGATGGAATAATAAAAGAAATTGTCGAGAAAAATGGAGAGGCAAGGGTAGAGGTTGGAGATACTGTCCAAAAGGGAGAGTTATTAATTGCAGGAACCCTTTCTATGCCAGATTCGACATATAAAACAGTTCATTCTATTGGCGATATATATGCAAGAGTATGGCACGAAAAGAGTGGAGAATATAAGCTACATATCAATAATGATATAAAAACAGGTAAGAAAAAGGATTTTATAACTCTAAAGCTGTTTTCAAAATGTTTTGACTTTTTTGTAAGCGAAAATGTTGATTTTAAAGAATATAGCATTGATGAAAGGCTTTCAGAATTAAAGCTTGGCAAAGATAATTTTTTGGGTGTGGGCTTTTATAGGAAAACCTATAATGAAATAGAAAAGGAAAAGGTTAAAATTTCCTTGGAGGAAACTTTGAGAATTGCACAAAATGATTTGGAGATGCGAATATCCAAGGAGCTTATGCCGGGTTCGGTGCTGTCGGACAAAAAGATAGTATATGAACAGATTGATGACGAAACAATTAAAGTAACAATGACAATGGAATTTATTGAGCAAATAGGGAAAAAGGTTCCGTTTAATTTATAAAAGAGAGGAAGAAAAGAATTGGACCAAAGACAAGTTCAGATACCTCAAGGGTTTGATGTTGCAGAATTTTTCGGAGATTTTGACTCCAATGTAAAGCTTTTGGAAAAAGCGCTTTCGGTTAGCATTGTGGGAAGAGATAATCTTATTAAAATATCAGGTGATGAGGAAAATTTAGAAAAGTGTAGTAAGGTTATTGATGTATTGATGGAAATTCTTGAAAAAGGAGAAGAAATTGACGAGCAAAAAATTCTTTATGCTATAACAATGGTACAGGAAAACGGAGGTTTTGATTTAAAGCTTTTGGGTGATGATTGTGTCGCTGTAAGTGCAAAAGGAACGCC
>JAFXBO010000133.1 GCA_017521775.1 Clostridia bacterium
CAAGGAAGTTCTCTATAAAAGCCTTTGCTGTAAGCAGCTTTCATACTACTCTCAACATCCCCAAATGGGGAGAACAGACACAGAGTATTATCCATATCAAAATAGATTGTTATATCCTCGTGTTTGTAATTCTGCTGTCTAAAAGCATTGACCCTGCTTTCGACTAATTCTCTGTTATACTCTCTCATACAAACACCCACTTTCTGATAATCTTTGATTCTATAACAATATAAAATAGACTGTCCGAAAAAACTCCCTTATGTCCAGAGGGAGTTTTGTTTATGCTTCGGCGCCAGTTACACCTCCCAATGGTACTTTTTTAACAGCAAGGATTCCGATTCGGAATCCTTGCCACCTTGAAAACCTAACTTTCTATTTGCTCTAATTCAAACGAAAAAGGGGAGGCTTACCGGCAAGCCTCCCCTCATCATCACTCTTTCCAATTGACAGACCAATCAGACCCGTCTTCACTATGCTTTATCAGTTCAAAAGGTACAGGTTGCCCCATCTTACTGATAAGAACAACATCAGAGGTGTAAACACCATCCTCAACTTCCTCAAAATACTGATGGAGCTTCATAACACCCAACTCCATCTGCTCTCTGTGAACAGCATAGAGATAGACATTAGAATCCTTGATATTAAGGCAATAGAGGTCGGTTTCAATATCAAAGTCCACATCCATATCGATGTACTCACCCAGGGCAAGAACATCTTCACCATACTTCACACGGAAACAGACAGGAGTGAGTTCATAGAACAATCTCAAATCCTTGATGCTGTCAAAGTAGGTTTGATAGGCTTCTTTGATAAGTTCTAAGAAGTTAGGGTCCTCAATGTCTCTGAAGGTAAAGATTTCAAACTCCCTCATATTCTCTTCTGTGACCGCCAGTTCACGATAGAGGACAAAAGGCTGGCACTCAACCTTTGTGTCTCTGACACCAAACCACATCTTTCTGTGAGACTTCAAATGAATGTAGTTGTAATAGTCGGAGTGGACTTCACAATGGTTCAGCCTATCCTCAACCCACTTCTTAGGATTGGATAATCCCTTGTCCTTTGCTACTGCTGTCAGGATTTGCTCTAAGGATAAAAGCATCGTTTCACCACCTTATTGTAGGATAATCATCTGAAGAATACCGCGCATTGAAGCTAAAGCCAAGGAAATAAAAGAAAAGGACGATGAATTATCATCGTCCCTCAAAGAATTTCACTCTCAACTCTGCAAAAAGAGCATCAAATGCTTGATTTATTGCTTGTCTTTCCTGACCCACAGGATAAGTCAATATACCATTACTACCTGCATCCTCAGCATGACCACACAGATAATCATTCTTATAACCCTGTGCTGCTAACTTATCTTTTACATAGCAGGCAAAGGCACGAGCTGCCATTTCCTTATTGCTGTTCCAATAACCATGACCTACTCTTGAATATGTACCATTCAGTTCATCAGCATTTTCCTTGAACTGTGTAAATATCATTCTATCCCTAACAAGGTCATCCTTGTAGTTATAGAATGCCACACGAAGTTGTTCCGTCTGGCTTGCCAAATACTTTTTATTCTGGTCGCTCATTTTATAAAGGCTGCAATTCTTAGTATAGAAGTCTATCATCTCATCCATAAGAGGACTGATTTCTTCCTTAGTTTTCCTTCCCACATAGATATACTTTAAGAACACTTCACCCTTCACATCACCGTATTCTTTGGCTAACCCTATATATTTCTCAATAATCCTTTTTGCACCCTCTTTATCATCCTTTGTGTCAAACATAGAACTTAAACTACGAGTGAACTTGTTGATGCGGTTTTGTAAATTCCTATCAGCCAATCTTTTCTTATCAGCCTCAGTAGCCTTGCGCTTAGTCATTACATCTATCAGATTTTGAACTGCAGGAATATCCTCAGGACTCTCAGTAGCTGCACCACGATAACCCATAGACTTACCATATATATCATCAATGGCATGAAAATACTCGTGAGCCAAGCTACCTGCACCCTTCATTCTGGTAAGATTGATAACTTCACATCCTGGCTCATAATGAGCAACGGCATTACCATTACCACGGGCGCCAAAAGCAATATTTAACTTATGATTCAAACCAACAGCCTCATCAGATATACCCAAGACACTTGCTAAATCTTTGAATGATTCAAAGCACATATTCATATTCAGTTGTCTTTCTGTTTCACTGACCCAATTACCAAACTCACCACCACGAATACCAAAGGTATCAATGAAATCCTGACCCTCTATATTCTTGTTTCTTGCAGTAGGACCAATTCTCTCAACTGCTTCTAAATTGCTTGCAGTGAGTCTCTTTTTCCTATTGGCCTCTTCTTTCTTCTCAGCCTTTATGTCTTCTCGCTTCTGATATACTTGCTCTACACCTTTTTCAAACCTAAAGAAAATATCAAGATGATTTACTGCCCAATCAACAACCTCATCCTTGGAAAGCCCAAATAATTGAATTTCATTTTTTCCCATTGGTAAATAAACCAATCCCCATAAGGTATCCTGCTCCAACAATTCTCTTATTGAATCTGCACCACTTGGAAGGGAATGAGCAGTACATAATGCATTTGCAAGTGCCATCTTTGAATACATATTTGAATATGTTGTGACATACCCATTTCTAAATGCTTTCTGAAAACCTATCCTTCCATCATTATTGACAGATGCCAATCTATATCCACTCAACTTTATAGGATAAATTCTGGCAATAATTTTTTCTTCCATAGTCATATAGTTAGGCTTTTCTGCTGCCTGTTCAATGGCATGATATTCACTCATAGAGAGATAACGGATTATCTTCTTATTCAAGTACAAATCACCATACTGTGTGTAATAATTTGCACCATCTTTTTTCTCAAGAAAACCCATATTGAAGAAACTCTTCCACAGATGCTCTTCCATTTTGGAAAGGTCATTGTAACTCTTGTACTGCAAACAAATGTTTCGCATTGTTGCAATCAACAGTTCATAAGCCATCTGACTATCCTCTGCCTGTTTAGCATCATTGGAAACATACTTAGGCTTTGCAGGAAGAAGAACCCTTAACCCATCCATATAAGCAATCAAAACTTTGTCATAACCCTGAGACACCATTTCATCTACATCAATCTTAGGCCATATCTTATCCTTCTTCAGATACTTTTCCTTTTCCTGAACACTCATTCCTTTCAAGTCATCCATTGAAATAGCGCGCTTACCAGCCAAATCTTTTCTTGCACCACCAATCTTCTCACCAAAGTCCTCAATCTTCTTTTTCTTATCAACAGCATAAATGCTGTCACCAGAAACACGAACATTCTCTATCTCTTCTTGATGCTGAATTATCCAAGACTTCAACACTTGTCCTACATTACCATTCTCATCTTTTGCTAAGTAGATATAGTCCTTACCACTTCTTTTCTTTGAGAACACCAAATTACCATTCTCATTAACTTCTGTTTTCAATATATACTTCATAGTCTGCAACCTCCTTCAATTTGATACACCAAGCATAGCAAACCCCTGTTTTTCATTCGGGGAATCCTCCAAAACCACTTATCAAACCATCTAAATCTGATTCTTAAAATTCATTTCACTTAATATAATTTTTTCTGTTCCAATTTATGTTTGATGATTTTCTAATAACTGTCTTGAGAAAAAACCAACTGTCTTCTCTGCAAAACAAATTCTAAAAAGGGAAGTGAAGGATGATTTTTTATGTTTGCAAGAGAATTGCTTGAAATATCAAAGGATTCGCAGGATTTGAAAAAGTAAAGTCGAATATCCCTTTATTTCAACAACAAAAGGAAGTCATAGACAAAAATTTGAAGAAAAACAAAAAGAAAAATCGTTCAGACCAAATTGGAATGGTCTGAACGATTTTTGTCTCAAATAATATGCAATTATTTATCTGCACAGAAGATATTAAAATAGTGGAAAACCTGTTCTTTCAAGTCCTGAACCACTTCATCAATAGTGGCATCAGTCAAAGGTTCAAGGGCAAAATACACCATCTGCCAAATCTCATTATCCTTTTTATCCTCAGGAACTTTCAGCAGATTTCTTTGAAATTCCTCACTCTGCTGCCAATCCAAGTCATAGATTGACATCCAGAAAGGTGTTTCAGCAGAAGATGTATTCCTCCATAGTTCTCTATCATACATGAGAGAAAGAGTATAACCCTTTACCTCCACTTTTCTCTCATAATATGTACGACTTGAAAAACTCTTGCCCTTTGCCTGGGCATCCTCTGTTGATGCACCCACAGCAATAGCAAGCTGGTCTATTACATCATAAGGTCGTTGAGCCTTCTTTGCACTTTCAATAGACAAGTCCTCTATCGTATAGGGAATGAAAGCATCACTATCCATCTGATTGCAGAAACCCTCCAACTGTTGCAGGTCAGATAAGGAATCAGCAGGGGCTTCCTTCTTCAAGGTTTCAATAACCTCGCCCCAAGAAAGAATAGCCATAGGAATACCATCAACCAAGACAGAATAAGGCTTGACTTCCTCAACCTCTCTATCCTTACACAAAGTCAACAATTTGTTCCACAAACTGCTTTCTCTAACCTTAGGACAAATGAAAACCAGACCCTTGCCCTCGTTGGTTGCAATTCTATCAAGATAACCCAAAGGCTGATTATGAGTGAGACCAGCATAGAACTTCATTTCGCATAAGATAACCTCAGTGCCTGTTCTATCCTTACCAACCATATCAGGTCGTTCTTTGTTTTCACCAACTGACTGGCACGAATACTGCAATTCCTCCCAAATATCAATATTCAAAGAGGAGGCTACAAGGTCTGTAAAAGCCTGTTTCATAGCGGAGGACTGAGAAAGCAGA
>JAFXBO010000134.1 GCA_017521775.1 Clostridia bacterium
AAAAAGTATTGTAGAAGTTCATAGTCCTCTTCTGTGACCTGTCCTTTGAGCGCTTCTACGGTAGCTTTTACCTCACCCATATCCTTGAACTTCAACTTCACTTTTGAGTCCATCTTCTCACCACCTTTTCCCTATTATAGAACAAGAGTCACGGAATTGCAATTCCGTGACTCTTCTCATAATACTGGCTGGAAGAAAACTATCCATATATCTCTCCAATTACCATTACAGGTATAGCAAGTGATACCACCTGTATTTGCTCCATAATTCAAAGACTTATACTTATCATCTGTCATTTCTGTCACTTGGTTATGCCCCGTAAACGAGGCTACACAGACATATTCTTTAAGTTCAGCACCTATATCCAAATATGCTTTTGTTCCCACAACACACCTCTTGATAGCTTCAAACCCCTGATTCCAATGGTCTCCAACAACTATCATATCTCCAAACGGGAAGTAACAAGCTGAATCTTTTGCATCTGCTGTTGCTTGTGTGCTGGATGCAAAGACTGCTACATCAACACCCACATCTGGAATAAGCCAACGACCCACCATACCTGGTCTTTGCTCTTTTTCTCTCTTGACCTTCTCATTGACAATCGGAGCAGAAGGCTTTTGCTGAGTATCTTTCTCCACTATGAGTTCTTCTTTCTTCTGTTCATCAGGTTTTAGCTTTTGATACAGTTTAGCTAAATCAGCTCGAATTTGAAGGCTGCTCTCATTTGCTGACAACCCTAAATGGGATAACCCTAACTCTATGAATTGTTCTTCACCCAACCCTTGCCACATAGGAACTTTCCTTTCTAAAAAACTTCCTATATGTTTGTAGGGAAAAGTCCCTATCTCACAAGGTAAGAGCCTATCCATATCAGCGGCGAATGCTTGAACGGATAGGCTCATTACTATAAGGAGAGAACAAGATAATATCCTTATCATGTTTTTCATATCCTTACTCCTCACTCACTTCTACTGTTTCTGTTTCTTCACAAATATCCTCATCTGTGATTTCCTCTACAAAAGGCTCACAGGTTTCTTCGTTTTCAATAATTGGCTCTTCTATAAGACCTGCTTCCTCTACCTGTACGACCTCGTCTTCAAAAGGATAAGGCTCTACCATAGATTCTATCTCGGCAAGTTCTGCACTTGCTTGAACGGATTGAACATCCTCAGAGATTGTAGGTTGCACCTCAATAGGACCTTCCTCTATGTCCTCAACTTTTTCTTCTAAGGCTCCATCATCAGTATTGATACTCTCAACTGTTTCTGCCTGCTCATCATCAGAAGTACCTTCCAAATCTACCACACTATCTTTTGTTTCTGGTTCTTCACCAGACTTATCTTCCTCGTTAACTTCTTGAGTTTCTTCTTCACTTTCTACTGAAACCTCTTGTGTTTCTTCCTGAACACCATTAACTTCTTTCTCTGCTGGTGCTGTTGGTTCTTCTCTTATGATTTCCTCAAACACCAAAACGAAGGAGAACAAACCTTCATTCAAAGCATAGTTGAATGGTCCTATTTCTAAGTCCAAAGGAATACAAATTTCTTCACCATCGAAGAAAACCTCAGGGTTCCTCATAGAAACAAACCCATCACCATCATAGTCCTGAATGACTTGACCATTTACACTCAACCTAAATTCACGAGTATTGGTCTTCAGATTTTTGAAGTCTACCTCACTTCCTACCATCTCCCAACCATTGATAGGAACTACCTCAACACCTATCAAGCAGACATCTACACCTGTACAATTAGTGCAAATATAGTCAGATGCTGCAATAGCACCATCCTCATCCCTATATAAAGTCAAACCATCATAAGTCTTGAAGATTAAAGGCTCTCTGGGAGTCACCTGACCTTGTTTTTCTTCTTCCTCTGAAATTGTATAACCGGGGTCCACTTCTTCCTCCGGGTCTTCCTCAGTAGCAGTCGGACCATTAATGTCTAACCCATCATAAGCATCCTCAGGTGTTTCAATGACAATATAGCCACTATCATCCTGTGATGGGTCTATGTAAACATTATCAGAGGACAATCCCTCATCCTCTATATCCATACTGCCAATACCTGTATCTTCGCTATCAACACCAAATTCAGAATCAATGTCTTCTTCACCATCTACAATAAAGCTGTCATCCACACCGAACTCATCATCTAAACCCTCTGTGTCACCCTCTACGACTTCCTCTGAACCATTTATCTCAGTAGGAGGGGTTGTTCCACCTGTGATTTCTGAAGGCTCTCCTGAACCCTCTATAACCCCCAAATCATTTTCTATGATTTCTGTATCATCAGCAACATCATAAACTGGGTCAACAAATATTTGGTCTTTATTTGCATCTAAATCTTGCTCACCCAAGTCAGCACTATCATTTTCAATTAAGGATTCATTTTGCTCAAAATTTTCTTGAACAACCTTGCTTGAACCCTCTAAATCCAAACTCTCAGCAAATGCAAAAGGAGAATATGTCATAAGCATTGTAGCGACAAGCAAAAACGATACTATTTTCCTTTTCATCTTCTGCACCTCCGTTTTCAATCTACATACTTCAAATTATTTTTTTCTGTTTCAGTTAGTCCACTCATGTCTTCTCTGTAAATCAAATTTTTGATATAGAGCATATAGTGTATTTTCAGTTTCTCAAACTGCTTACTCTTTGAATCTACTCCCCAAGTAGTCCATTGTTCTTTGCCTTTGTTGAACACATATACATAGTCAACCCCTTCACATAAGCAAGCCATCTTGGGATTGGGATAGACACGAGGCTTTATAGGTCTTTTTCTTTTAATCCTACCAGCCTCAATTTGTCTAACATCTCTGTGCTTAGAAATACCAACCCCTTCCTGCAGTCTAACCTCTTGGACCATGCTTCCATCTTTCAGAATATAGTGACCTAAGTTGGGTACAGGATTAAGTTCCTCGTGTAACTCAAAAAGGTCTCCTAACTTCAATAATCTCTCCACTTTTTTTGTAGCTCTGGTATTTGCCATATAAAATGGCGCCAGCAAAAGCAGGACTACCATCTGTGTCAACAGTAACGGTTTGATAACCATTATCGCTTTCCAAACAAATTGCACATTTCATAAGTTGTAGGCGAGGGAGAATATCCCTCGCTTCACCTCCTCTCTAAATCACACTTATCATCCCCTAACTAAACACCCTTTCTTATGAGAACATCTCACTCATTTCTTCTGCACTCAAATCTTCCAAATAAACAATACCTGGAACTTTCCCATCCTCAGATGTGTAAGGCAACTCCAAGTCGCTCTGCTTATCAACAATAGGGTCATAATCTCTATGTCCTTTGATGATTTCAAACACATGATAACCGGAGACACCCAAGTCCTCATTGGAAACCAACTCACAATCAACATCCTTGATGTCATAAGTACAACCTGTTGCTGCCGCATCAAAATAGATATAACCATAGTCATTTTCCTGAATGACCACATAATCAACAGCATTACCAGCCTCATTATTGACTACGAAGAAACCAATGTCCTTGCCCTCTGAAACAGTAACTCTATATGTTCCTGTCTCCATAGAACCTACATTCTGAGCTGGC
>JAFXBO010000135.1 GCA_017521775.1 Clostridia bacterium
AAGAATATGTGTTGATGGGGATGAAATTTCCGACAGTGATTTAGAGCGTATTATGAAAATTGTTCAGGAAAAAGCTGAAATAATAAGGGAAGAAACAGGAGATATTCCTACACAATTTGAAATATGGACTGCTGCTGCATTTTGTTATTTTAAAGAAAAGAAATGTGATTATGTTGTTTTGGAAACAGGCTTAGGTGGAGAAAGGGATGCAACAAATATAATAAAAAATCCTGTTGCTTGTGTTATAACTCAGATTGCAAAAGACCACACGGAGTATCTTGGTGATACAATGTTCGAAATAGCAAATGCAAAAGCAGGAATTATTAAAGAAAGCGTTTATGGTGGCGTGACAATAACAATTCCACAGGATAAAGAAGTGCTTGAAGTTCTTGAAAATAAGGCAAAGGAAAATGGCAATAGGTTTATTATTACAGAGAATGTGAATATACACAAATTCAATAAATATTACGAAGAATTTGATTATAAAGACTTAAAAAACATAAAAATCTCGTTGCTCGGAGCTCATCAGACTCAGAATGCATCCCTTGCCATAGAGGTATCAAAATATCTTGGAATTGGTGAGGAGAATATCCGAGAAGGACTTCTTAAAGCAAGAAATATCGGAAGACTGGACATAATAAAAGAGGAGCCGTTAACAATTTTTGATGGAGCTCACAATAAAAATGGAATGAGGGCATTATCTTCTTTTTTAAAGAGATGTTTTCCGAATGAGGAAATCTGCTTCATTATGGGATTTATGCGTGACAAGGATATTGACGGAGCGTTAGAGGAATTAACTAAAAACGGATATGGTTATGGTAACGAGGTGTTTACTGTAAAAGTGAGTGATAATCCCCGTTCTGCTACTGCTGAGGAGTTAGCAGAAATTGTGTCAGGCCATAAATTTAACGTAACACCGTGTGACAGTATAAAAAAAGCCTTGGAATTGGCATCTGGGCTTAATAAAATTATTGTCATCTGTGGGTCTTTGTATCTGTATAAGGATTACTTTACAATTTCCTGACAAACCACATCCCAAGATTGACAACACAACCCCAAAATGATAAAATAAATATACAAAAAATTGCCAGAGGAAATGTAAATGTTTAAAGATATTTTATCAAAATTTAAAAAAAGTCCCAAAGTGGATGAAGATAATATAAAGGAAGAAAAAACAACAGAACTTGACTATAAAATAAGATACGCAGTTGAGCATGATATACTTCCAAATAGAATTAACTATGAGCCGATATATATAATAACCTCAATAATTGCAGAAAAGGGAACATTTCTCAATAGATACTATCATACACTTTATGCCCAGCATAAAATGCAGTCACCATACAGCTTTTTGGAATTTCTTGTGTATGCACCTTTAGAACTTGCAGGGGCAATTGTATTAAGAATTGATATGCCAAAAAAGAATTTAGAGAAAAATTTATGCGAGCGAATTTATCTGGTATATAACAAGAATTACACAAAGCATTTGTATATCACAGTTGAATGTGGAAATAAAATGTGTATGTGGGCAGATGGCGAATTTGAGGAGATTAATGTTATAACCGATAATGAACTTGAAACTATTGAAAGTATTATAATTGAGGAAGAGATTTTTGAAGAAAAGTATACCGATGTTTTAGATGGGCTGGTAAGTGGTGAAAAAGTCACAGAACAGTTGTTGACTGATAATGAAGAAATTCTAAAGCATTCTCAAAGTTTTTTACAAACTCTTATAAAGGTGCAGGGTTTAAAACAGGAGAATAAAAGAGATGAAGCAACAAGACTTTTAAAAGATATTATCAAAAAGGAAACTGCCAAATATGAAGATACCGATTTAGTTGAATACAAAAGCTTTAGAAACAGCTTTGAGATGTTGTTATATGCAAATCTTTATCATCCTTATAATTTCCAAAAGCAGGAGAAAAAACAAATTGCTTTAACTCAGGTTGATTTATCAGGTGCATATTTTATGTATGGTGGTATGATGCTTGAGCAAAAACAATATGACAAAGCACTGGACATATTATGGAAGGGATATGAACTAAACCCTGTAAATGTTTCGATTATGTTTGCCATTGCAGATGCATATAAGGGAAAGAACTATTTGAAATCTTATATATCAGTTATACGAAAGGCACATTCGTGTGCAGTAAAAAAAGCAGATATTTCAAGAATTTACAGAAATTATGCTTATTATTACACACAGATAAAGGACTATGACTCTGCTTTTTCATTGATTTATGCTGCAAAATATTTTGACGCACAAGGTTTTTCAACAGCATTAAGGGAGATTGAGCACTTATCACAGAAAACTTTTGATGAGCCAACCATTGAGGAATTAAAGAAAACTTTAAATGACCTCAATATTTCATGGGGTGCTAAGGAGTTAACCGTAAGTGTCATAAGCTTGCTGGACAAGGAGTTTATGCATAGCCAGAATCAGCAAGGGATTAAAATGTGTGCTGAATTAAAAAAAGAAATATCATTTGAAAATTAAAATAGGAGATGAAGTCTGTTTGCAGGGAATAATTTTTAAGGGAATTGGTGGATTTTACTATATCAAGGCAGAAAATGGCGTAGTTTATGAATGTAAGGCAAGAGGGATTTTCAGAAAAGAAAAAATAAAGCCTATGATTGGAGATAGAGTCGAGATTGAGATTATTGATGAAAAGCACGGAAACATTTCAAAAATAATGCCAAGAACATCAGAACTCATAAGACCTCCTGTTTCAAACATTGACTTACTTATAGTTGTTGTTGCCACTATTAACCCAAACCCTGATTTTTATTTTCTTGATAAGCTTTTGGTTATGGCAGAAGCAAGAGGCATAAAGCCAGCAATATGCATTAACAAAACAGACATTTCTTCATCTCAAGAAATAAAACAAATCTATAAAAACACCAAATATCCGATTTTTGAAACTTCTGCAAAAAATAATAGTATTCCAGATGAATTATACGATTATCTTAAAGGAAAGACAACTGCATTTGCAGGACTTTCGGGTGTCGGTAAATCAAGTCTTTTAAGTCTTTTGGTGGGGGATGAACTGGAAACAGGAGAAATAAGCGATAAAATTCAAAGAGGAAAGCATACGACAAGACATGTTGAATTGTTTGAATTAAAAGATGGTGGATATGTTTTAGACACACCTGGGTTTAGTTCCTTTGAAGCAGAAATTATAAAAGTATCGGAGTTGTGTGGATATTTTCCTGAAATGTCTGAATACTTAGATGGCTGTCGGTTTAGTGGATGCGCGCATATTAATGAGCCTGATTGCAGGGTTAAAGATGCAGTTAATGATGGTTTTATCTCAAAATCGAGATACGAAAGCTATGTAAAAATGTATGATATTTTAAAACAGGTTAAACAGTGGGAATTATAGAAAGGAAAAAATTATGATATTATCACCATCAATTTTATCAGCAGATTTTTCTAAATTAGGAGAATGTGTAAAAAAGACAGAGGATGCAGGTGCAAAATGGTTGCACATTGATGTTATGGACGGAATATTTGTTCCCAACATCAGTTTTGGAGCGTGTGTATATAAGTCAATAAGAGAGCAATCCAATTTGTTTTTTGACGTTCATTTGATGATAACAGAACCACAAAGGTACATAGAAGATTTTGTTAAGGCAGGAGCAGATGGAATTACAATTCATGTTGAGGCAACAAAGAATGTGAAAGAATGTATTGAGCTTATAAGGTCACATAATGTTAAGGTGGGACTTGCGTTAAATCCTGAAACAGACCTTGAAGAAATACTTGAATATATCCCATATGTAGATATGATTTTAGTTATGAGTGTTCATCCTGGATATGGCGGTCAATCGTATATTGAGGATGTAAATGATAAAATAAAAAAACTAAGAGAAATAGTTGGAGAAGACTTTAATATTGAGGTTGATGGAGGAGTAAATATATCCAATATAAAAAAGGTTGTCGAACTTGGTGCAAATGTAATTGTTGCAGGCTCGGCTGTGTTTAATGGAGACATTGAAAAATCTACAAGAGCATTAATTGAGGAGTGTGACGGATAATGCGTGCAGTGATTATCGGTAACGGAGCTATAACAAATTATGATATAATCAGGAAACGATTACGAAATGATGATTATATTATCTGTGCAGACGGTGGATATAATCACACAAAAGAACTCGGAGTAAAGCCGTCGGTTGTTATTGGTGATATGGATTCAATCGGTGATAATGATTATGACGGAGAAATAATAAACCTTCCAATCCGAAAGGATTTTACAGACTCGGAGGTGTGTGTGAAATATATACTCTTAAAGCATTTTGATGAGGTTATGATGCTTGGTTTCACAGGAAAACGACAGGATCACGCAATTTCAAACTTGCTTTTATTAAAGCAGTTTGCAGATGCCGAAACAAAAGCATATATAGTTGATGAAAATAATGAGATTTATTGCACAAATTCTGAAAATACTATTTATGGAAAAAAAGGTGACATTGTATCGATTATTCCAATCACAGGAAATCTATGTGGAGTCACAACAAAAGGGCTTGATTATCCTTTAAATGATGAAACTTTGATTTTTGGAGAAAGCAGGGGAGTCAGCAATATTATGACATCTGATAAGTGTACTATAAGCATTAAATCAGGCATTGGACTTATTATTAAAGCAAGAGATTAAAAAAATCCGATGTGAATTTCACATCGGATTTTTATTAATCATCAAGACTTTGTGGTTCGTCACTTTTTGGTGGTTCTTTTTCATTTCCCAACAACTCAAGAACTGTTTCATAGACAGTCTGTGGGTCTCTTTTAAACTCTCTTATCATACTGTTTGCATATGATCTCGTTCCTGCATACATAGATAATTTCATAATCGGAGTATTTCCGTCATAAAGTCCCAAATCTGCCATATATTCATTTTCGTTAAGGGGAAGAAGCTCACCTACTACACTTCGTTTTATTATTTCTTCTCTGAAGAAAGGTTTAATATAGTCCTTTATTGATTGCTTTATAGAGTTTGGAATTCTCTTTTGAAAAATTGCGTTTGCCTGCTTTCCTATTGGAAGAATTTCACAATAGGTTTGTGTGCCATCAGGAGAAAAAACTCTTATATGTCCTATTTTCTCAAGGTTATCGACTGCAATTCTGAATTCCGTAAATGGAATATTGCATTTATCCAGTACCAGAGAGGTCAACTGGTCGTGTGTCACAATTCTGTTAGCCTCATTTAAAGTATACAATATTATATATTGAATTTTAACCTGGTCTGTTATCTCTCTTTTATATATCATTTTTCTATCACCAAATAATTTAAAAAATTTTTCCTATATATTATAGCATATTATGAAAAAAAATGCTATAATATAATTAAAAAAATTTAAAAAGGTGAAAAAATATGAAGATTTCAATAGAAGAAGAGCTGAAACGCCAGGAAGAAATGTGGCTTTTTGAAAAGGAAATGAAAGAAAATGGCTATAGCTTAGTTTGTGGAATTGATGAGGCAGGAAGGGGACCATTGGCAGGTCCTGTTTATGCAGCATGTGTCATTTTGCCAAAGGATTGTGTGATAAACGGAATTAATGACTCAAAAAAACTATCCGAAAAAAAGAGGGAATTGCTTTTTGATGAAATAACACAAAAAGCGCTTGACTACAATATTGCAAGTGTTGATGAGAAAATAATTGATGAGATAAATATTTTAAATGCCACACACCTTGCGATGAATGATGCGATAGAGGGAATGAAAATAAAGCCTGATTTTGCATTGATTGATGGTAACAGCATAAAAAATATGAAAACACCACACCAGACGATAGTAAAGGGTGATGCAAAAAGCATATCCATTGCAGCTGCATCAATACTTGCAAAGGTTGCAAGAGATAGATACATTACAGAAATTTCTGATAAATATCCTCAATATGAATTTGCAAAGCACAAGGGATATGGAACAAAGCTACATACTGATTTATTAAAGCAATACGGACCTTGTGAAATTCACAGAAGAACATTTTTAACAAAGATTTTAGGAGAGAAGCTATGAAAACAAAAGAGATAGGTGATTTTGGGGAGAGTGTGGCTTGCGACTATTTAAAAAAGCTTGGTTATGTGATAGTTGACAGGAATTTTCATTCAAGGTATGGTGAAATTGATATCATTGTTCTTGATGAGCATTGCACAGTTTTTGTCGAGGTCAAAACAAGAAAGAATGCTCTTTATGGAAATGCAAGTGAGTTTGTTGATTATCGAAATAGACAGAAATTAATCTTATGTGCAAAGTATTAT